>JAJXVI010000024.1 GCA_021782195.1 bacterium
CTTCACGTCCGACCTCAAGCGTGCGGAGGAGATTGCTCGCAAGCTCAAGACGCTTGGCATCACCTGGTCGTGCAATGCCAAGGCGAACGTCCCATACGAGACGCTGAAGGTGCTCAAGGAGTGTGGCCTGCGGCTCCTGCTGGTCGGGTATGAGTCCGGCAATCAGAGCATTCTGAACAACATCAAGAAGGGCATCCGCGTGGACCACGCCCGGGAGTTCAGTCGCAACTGCCGCAAACTCGGCATCCGGGTCCACGGCACTTTCATTCTCGGGCTTCCCGGGGAGACGAAGGACACCATCGAGGAGACCATCCGCTACGCGTGCGAGATCGATCCCCACACCCTGCAGGTCTCCCTGGCTGCGCCCTACCCTGGCACCGAACTGTATGAGCAGGCCGAGAAGAACGGCTGGTTTGCGCCCGAACATCTTGTCAATAATTGTGGCATCCAGGCTGCAACGCTCTCGTACGAGGATGTCTCGGCAAAGTACATCTTCGACAGCGTGGAACGATTCTACAAGCGATTCTACTTGCGGCCGCGTCCGATCCTCCGCATCATGGGCGACATGGTGCGCGACCGCCAGGAGATGCGACGCCGGCTGCGCGAGGGAGCGGAGTTCTTCAATTTCATGAACAAGCGCAAAGAAGAGGCGGCCGTCGAGGCCTGACCCCGGCCCGCGAGACTGTGAGCATTCTACCTGTGCTGTGTGGCGTCGGACTCCTGGCGTCCCTCGCGTATGCGGCATTCACCGTCACGGCCGTGCTGCGCTTTCCCCTGACCCGCTCCCCGCGCCGGGGGACGGGGAAGGTCCGCCGCACGCCCGGGTCTGTTACGGTATGCAAGCCCGTGCGCGGCTTCGATCCGCTTGCCTCGTGGAGCGTTGAGGCTGGCGGTGACTTTTCTCGCCTCGTCGGGGAACTGCTGGCCGGGGACGGTCCGGCTTCGCCTCTGAGCGGGAGCGGGACGCGTGCTGCGGGTTGCATCGCCGGTAACCGTCTGCGTTCAACTTCCTTGCGGAAGGACGGGACGGGGGAACTGGCTCGTGATCTGGCGTTGAACCTCTCTTCTTTCTTTCTCCAGGACTACGATGGTCCATTCGAACTTCTGTTCGGGTTTCAAGATCCCGACGACCCTGCAATTCCCCTGGTAGAGGCGTTGTGTCGTGCGCACCCACAGGTATCTGCGCGCGTGGTGCGCGTGCCGGAAGCGGTGGGGCCCAATCGAAAGGCCTCTGTACTCGCGGCGCTCTCCCGCGTGGCGGAAGGGGAACTGCTTGTGGTCAGCGACCAGGACATGCGGGTTGATCCGTCCTATCTGACGGCGGTCGTCGAGGCCTTTCAGGAAGATGGGGTGGGGGTGGTGACGTGCCCGTACCGCACTGCTCTGGCCAGTGACCTGGGCGGAGCCCTCGAGGCACTGACCATCGACGTCGACTTCATCCCTTCGGTGCTGGTGGCACGTACGCTCGAGCGAGGTCTTTCGTTTGCGTTGGGTGCCACGATGGCGGTGCGCCGCACGGCGCTCGAGGCAATCGGAGGTTTTGAGGCCCTGGTCCCTTACCTTGCGGATGACTACCTGCTTGGAAATCGTGCAAAACTTGCAGGATGGCGCGTGGAGATGTCCCCCTACCCGCTGGACAACGTCTTGCCGCCGACTTCTTTTACGCAGTACTTCACGCATCAACTTCGCTGGGCGCGTGGTTATCGCGTCTGCCGGCCCGGGGGGTACGTGGCCTCGGTCATCACGCACGGGACAACGCTGGCACTCCTGTCTTCCCTGGTTCTTGGTACCGGACCTTCGTTCTGGACGCTGCTTGCTGCCTGGTTGACCTTCCGTCTCCTGGTTGCGCGTTTTCTGTTTCGACGCGTCGCGGGTCGATCCATGCCGACGATCTGGCTCCCTCTCGTTCCGTTCAGGGACGTGCTCGCGTCTGTCATCTGGGTGCTCGCAGTGAGCGGTCATCGCGTCGAGTGGGGGGGACGAGCGTTTCTGCTCGAGCGTGACGGGCGTCTGCGCGAGTTCCGATGAGTCCGCGAGCCGAGCATCGCGAGCTGTATCTTGATCCGCGCTGTTACGATGTCGCGTTCGATGTTCGCGAGACTGCCCGCGAATGTGATTTTCTGTTGTGGTGCGGCGAGCGTCACGGGGCCGGATTGACGGCGGGCCGCAAGGGAGTCAGTGCAGCCCTCGAACTCGCGGCCGGGCCAGGCTATCACGCTCTTGAACTTGCGCGGCGCGGCAAACGTTCACTCGCGCTCGACATTGAACCCGCGATGGTGGAGTACCTGCGCACAAAGGCTGCCAGTCGGCCCGAGACATCCGGCTTGCGCGTGCTGCAGGCCGATATGCGCTCGTTTCAGATGGAAGACGGCGCAACGGTCGATCTTGCCTACAACCTCTTCGGCTCCTTCTGCTATCTTCTGACCAATGATGACGTGCGCGCTCACTTTGCAGCCGTGCGTCGGGCCCTGGTGAGCGGCGGCGTCTATGTGGTTGAGTTGCCACACCCCAGGCGTTTCCTTCGTTCCGACGTCACAACGCAGGATTCATGGACAAACGAGCGCGACGGTGTGCGCGTCAATGTACGCTGGGATACCGGGCACGCCATTCCAGATCCATGTACCCAGATCATGGAAGTGCGCTCCGAGTTCGAGGTCGAGGAGGGCGGACGTCGCCGTCGGTTTCGCACGCACGGGCATCAGCGTGTCTTTTTTGCACAGGAACTGGCATCTCTCGCCTATCCGCACTTTGTGATAGCAGCGTGGTTCGGAGCCATGGACCGGCGAGTGGCATTTGACTATTCCCGAAAGGCGTGGCGCATGGTGTGCGTGATGGTGGCACGTACCGACTGAGGTTGACACAAGGGGTTTGACACGGCTTGGGTTTGCGGGGCGTTGCGCCGAAGGACCGGTAAATGAAAGTTCCGCTTCAACACGCTGGAACTCTGCAGGATTCCACACTGTTGTGGGTAACGACTGCGCATGACCGCACAGACACGAATCAGCCTCCTGATGGCCTCCTCCGTGCTCATCCTGCTTCTTGCCGGCTGTTTCGGTGCCGCCAACAGCAGTTCCAATGCAAGTGGCGTGGCGTTTGCCAGTCCCCAGTCATTTTCTGTCGGTGTCGGTCCTTCCGCGGTTGCTGCGGGAGACTTCAACGGCGATGGAAAGAAGGACCTGGTGGTTGCCAATGCTGGAGCAAACACTGTTTCGGTCCTGCTGAACACCACGGCGACCCCCAGTTCCTCGCCGGTGGCAACGACGACGAGCACGTCTCCCGGAGCGTCGCCATCACCGACGCCGGTTCCCAGTCCTTCGGCATCACCCTCGCCAACCCGCGCGACCTTCGCCAGCAGATATGATTTTGCAGTGGGAAGTGGCCCGGTCTCGGTGGCAGTTGCCGACATGAACGCGGACGCACGTGACGATATCGTGACCGGGAACTCCGACGGTACGGTCTCGGTTCTCATGAACACCACCCCTACCGGCAGTTCCGACCCCACCTTTGCAAACGTGGTGAACTTTCGCGTTTCCCAACGCGCGCAACCTGAGAGCGTCGCCCTGGCCGACCTCAACGCCGATGGCCGCATCGATATCGTTGCCGCGAACAGTCTCGATGGCACGGTTTCCATTCTGTTGAACACCACTCCGTCTGGAGGCAGTCCATCGTTTGACGGCCCGTTCACGTTTTCTGTAGGCGCGGGGCCACAGAGCGTTGCCGTGGCCGACATGAACGGCGATGGTTATCCTGATATCGTGACGGCCAACAGCAACTCGACCGTCACGGTATTGCTGGGGAGCACGCTGCCCAATACCTATACGCCCACGTTCTCCTCGAGTCACAGTTTTTCCATCGGCGCAGGCGGCGTGTCACTGGTGCTGGCTGATTTCAATACTGACGGACAGACCGACATCGCTGTTGCGTGCGCAGACAGTCAGGTGCGGCTGCTGCGTAACACAACCAACGGAAATGTCACCGCCTCGCCCTCTCCTTCCCCATCGGCGTCCCCGGGCTCTCTCAATGCGGCGACGAACGCGATCTCATTCGATACACCGCAGTTGTTCGGTACAAATGGGACGCCCGCGTGGCTCGCGGATGGCAGGTTTGCGGTCAACGGGACCAACGACCTGGTAACTGCGAACCCTGCAAACAACAATGTGTCGGTACTGACAAACCAGAGCGCAGGGGTGAACATGACTCTCGGCGACGGTGGTCGCTGGAGTGCGGGGAGTGGTGCGTGCAGCGTCTGTGCGGTCGACATCGACGGGGACGGGAAGACGGATCTTGTGGTTGCCGATCGCGCCACCAACCAGATCAGCGTGCTTATGAACATCAGCACCCAGGTAACCAGCACCTCGTCATCGCCGACATTGAACTCATCCACGACGACGAGCGTATCGGGGAGCGGAGGGTTGTAGCGCTGGATTGGCGGAACACGCGCTGCAGGGCAGGCGTGGTTGCCTCGCATCGACTCATGACGACGATCGGTGCGAAGAAGCATGGCTCGTCCGTCGTGCCGCAAGCCGTTGAAATTCCGAACGCTGGAGGGTTCAGAGGTAGAGTTGTCCGCTCTGAAGGGCGGGCAACTCGTTGACCTCTCCGAACCACGCTTCACACGCTGCGCCGACGGCACGCATGCGGTCGGCGCTGAGTGGGGCAACAAATACGTACAGCTTCCACAGGTCTCGATGCTTTTCCTGAAGAGACTGTACTTCCGGCATCGAGAGCGTGCCAAGCGACCGCAATGGGCCGTTGTCGATGCGCAGGGGAACGCTGGCCTCTTTTCCTGACATGCGCGCGGCAGGGCAGTAGACGATGAGTTCCCCTTCCTTCAGCCGAAGCCGTCGCGTGAGGTGCTGTTCGGCTTCTTCACGAGCCGCGCGATTGTAGTGAAAGGTGTCGACGAGGGCCTTCTGGCGCTCCGGCCCGACGCGGCGTGTGAGCACGTAGGCGCGTTTGTAGAGCTCGTGGGCGCTGACCGCATCGACAAGTCTGCGCACCGGCCGTAGCTTCCCGTAGCGCTCGGAGAGAAGCCACAGCAACTGGTCGTCTCGCAGGCTGTAGAGCGTCTCAAGTTGCAGACCTGCATTGACTGCAGTTTCTACGGCGCGTGAGATCATGGCGCCGGACGCGGTCTTGCTGTGGTGGAAATAGACCCGCTCCGACAGAAAATATCGCAGGCGCAAGAGGTTCACGACTTCTGAAACGACGTCCTCGCGAATGATCCCGTTCTTCTGTGCCTCGATATAGAGTCGATCCGTAGACGGGTCGACTCGGAACATGCGAAGGAGCCGCTCGTCCCAGCCCCCGGTAAGGCCACAGAAATAGACGTCGCGCGCAAGATAGTCGAGCAGATCGCTGCATACCGTGCCGCTGACGATATCCGTAAGGACCGGACGCGATGTTCCACAGAGAATTGACTGCACGGGTCGGGTCAGGCCCAGCGCGTCGAGCGTTCGCCCAAGCCTGCCCGTGCGAAGGAACTGCTCGAACCGTTCCGCCACGTCGTGGCGAGGGAAAATTCGACGCTCGTCTTCAAACGTGTGCCCGAACGGGATGTGAGAGACGTCGTGTAGCAGGGCGGCTGCAAAAAGCGCTCTGAGTTCTTCTGGAGATGCGAACGGCCCTTGAAGTGCCTCGATGCTTGCCGTGATTCTGCGGGCAATGTGGCACGTTCCGAGACTGTGGTCGAAGCGCGTGTGTACGGCGCACGGGTATACAAGTGACGCCGTACCGAGCTGCTTGATGCCGCGCAACCGCTGGAACTCCGGCGTGTCGATCAGCGCCCCCTCCAGTTCGCGGGTCAGTGCAAGGTCGCCATGAACTGCATCGCGAAAAATCTTGTCGCTCATCGACGAAAATTCGTTTCCAGGCAAGCGACCGTCACAAGTTGTGCACGCAATCGTCGTCTGCAACAGGTCTCGGTTGGCGTCATACGGGTGAGTGGAGGTCTGTCACGATGGAGTGGAGAGTGGTGAGAAGCGAAAAAAAAGCACCTTTTTGGATTCGAGCACACGTCGTTGTGCCCCTTTCGGCTGCTCGTCGCACGCGGCGTGCGTACGCCCGGTGCTTTCGCGGTATGCGTCTGAATCCCGAACGTGCATCGTTGTGCTGATGCGTATCGTGCCGCGGCCGCCGGGGCCACGCCCCCCCTTCCGCGCCAGGGAGACCTGCCACGGGAAGGGGTGTGGTTTCCGGACAGCCCCGGGCGCGGCGATGGTCAGGCGTGCTGGTTCACAAGCACACCGTTGGCGTTCTGGAGCGCAGTCTGAAGCGTGCTTGCGTTGACGCCAAGTTGTTTGGCGACGCTGTTGAGCAGGTCGGTACCGTTGGAAGCCGACTGGTCTCCACTGCTGGAGCTCGAGTTGCCGGTCGACTGCGCAAGCGCATTCTGGAAGGCCTGTTCCAGCGTCGATGCCTGTACCCCGAGTTGTGAAGCAACCGAGTTGAGCACGTTCTGTGTGTTCGCGTCGTCCCCACCTCGATGATGATGATGATGCGGACCTCCCATCGACTGCTGGATCTGTGAGAGATCGGTCTGGAGCGTTGACTGGCTCACGCCAAGTTGCTGTGCAACGCTGCTCAGGATGGAGTTGGCGTTGTTCTGGTCGGTAGAGTTTGAAGTGCTGTTGGTACCGCTGCTTGACGAGCTTGTGCTTGACTGCGCCTGAGACATCGCATTTTGAAACGCGCTCTGTACCGCAGTCGCCGATACACCGAGCTTCTGGGCAAGGGCCGAGAACATCGGGTTTACCTGGCTCGAGCCGGTCATGCTCTGGTTGTTGTTCGCGAGGTTTGTGTAGTAGGTGTCCGTGCTGGTGGAATTGATGTTGATACTCATCGGGTTGAACCCTCCTCCTGTGGGAGTGTGCGGTGAGATTGCAGCCGGGTTTTTACGTGGAACCCGGTCCTGTGTTCTCTCTTTCGGTCACGCCGCGAGATGTTTAATGACATGGATCCTAAAGATGGCGCTCGCTGAGCGTGGTCTCGGCACCCAGGGGATCGTGTTGGAAATCGCTACAACGACGGCTTTAGCAAGACCTGCAATGAGAGATGGCGGTTGGCGAGCATCGCCGGCACGAGGGGATCACGTCCAACAGTCGGTAAGGGTGTGCCCGACGTCTTCGAGCAGGCGGGCCAGCAGCACGACGGGCAGGCCGACGACGTTATAGTAGCATCCCTCAATTCTCTCGACGAGCACGGCGCCGCGTTCCTGGATGCCATAACTGCCGGCTTTATCGAACGGCTCACCGGTCTCGATGTAGCGTTCAATGAGGTCATCGGAGAGTTCACGAAAGAAAACCCACGTGATCTCTGCTGCCGTACGCTCTCTGCACTGCCAGGCACCTGTCGCCGCACCCTGCGCGGTGGCACCTGTCGCCGCAGGCGTGACTGAAAGTCTGCATACGTGGACACCGGTGACGACACGGTGTGCGCGGCCGCTCAGAAGACGCAGCATGCGCCGTGCATCAGCGGCATTGGTGGGCTTGTTCAGAATCTGGGAGTCACACTCCACCACGGTATCGCACGCCACCACCACGCAGTCTTCCGACGCCTTCCCTGTGGTCGGGACAAGGCCGTCGGTGGCGGTTACTCGATCTGCGTGTTCATGCTGCCCGCCCATGCTGGCATGCGCGGTGCCCGACAGAACCTGCAGGGCCTGGCGGGCTTTTGCCTGCGCAAGCGTACAGGTTCCTCTGGCGACGGTCTCAATGTCGACGCCGTGGACCGCTCCGGATTTTCGTCCTTCGGCACTCGTGGCACGCTCCAGGAGGTTGCTCTCGTCAATGCTTGGACCGATGACTTCATGTGGCAGGCCGATCTGCGTCAGGAGCGCCTGACGCCGGGGACTTGTCGAGGCGAGGATGATTTTCACGGTGACTCTCCATGTGATTGTTGTAGAGGAGGGGAGGCCGGTAGGTATAGAAAGCCGTGTTCTGGAGGCAGTCTATTTCCGGTGCGTCGTACTCGAATTCCCAGTCGTCACTTTCTCGGTCTGGCCTTTTTGTTTGCCACGGCCTTCCTGCTGCTCCTCTCTGTATTCCTCTGGCGACTCTCACCGCAAGCTCCCTTCCTCGTGTTTGCGCTCGCGGGCGGTGTTGGCCTGTATGGTACTGTCATTGAACGGCGCTGGGTGCAGGTGAGCCGGCATGCCATCATGTTGCCTGAACTGCCCCTCTCTGTCGATGAACTGCGCATCGTGCACCTCTCCGACATTCACTGGGACCGTTATACCAATCCTGGCAGGGTTCTTGGAATCTTGAACAGGGTAAGTGCGATGAAGCCTGACATCGTGCTTCTGACCGGCGACTTTCTCTCCCAGTTCCAGCGGTATGCCGAACCTTGCACACTCGCACTTGGCGTGTTGCGGGCGAGACTTGGCGTCTATGCCGTGCTTGGCAATCACGATCACTGGGCAGGGGCCGGGCGAATGACGGAAGCCCTTGGCCAGCAAGGAATCCGGGTGCTCAACAATGAGCACGTTCTCCTTGACGGTGCGATCTGGCTGTGCGGGGTGGACGACCCGCATCTGGGTTTTGCCGATCTTGACGCTGCGCTTGGCGGTCTCGATGAGGATCCACGGCCGCGGATCCTCATGGCTCATTCGCCAGATGTCGTCGCGACTGCGGCCGGACGTGTCGACGTTCTGCTGGCCGGACACACTCACGGTGGCCAGATCTGTCTTCCCTTTGTGGGCCCGTTGATTCATTCAACCCGCCTGCAGGCAGGGGTGCACCATTGTAGCGGGCTCACGCGTGCGGGTCGGACAGTCTGTATCACGAATCGTGGTCTGGGCACTGTTCTGCTTCCGATTCGCTTCAATTGTCGGCCGGAGATTGGCGTCCTGACGATTCGTCGCGGCGTTTGAACGTGACGCGGGTTACCGTCGCGCATTCTTGCGCGCTGTTTCCTGCAGGCAGGAGATTCCGACGCGGTAACAAAACGGCCAGACATGCAGAATCTTCGCTTTGGCATCCATTCCGGTCAACAGTACACGAGTTTTGACGACCTGCTTGCACTGTTCAGGCAGGCGGAGGACCTCGGTCTGGACTGGGCGTCGGTGTTTGACCATTTCCTGCCGATACAGTGCGACCCGACAGGGCCCTGTTTCGATGGCCTCACGACACTCGCTGCGCTTGCCGCAGGAACGCGGCACATTCGTTGCGGGATGCTGGTGACAGGAGTCACCTACCGGCATCCGGCCATGCTTGCGAAGATTGCGGTGACCATTGATCACATTTCCAGGGGAAGGTTTGAACTGGGAATGGGTGCAGCCTGGTATGAAGCCGAGCACGTCGGTTACGGAATCCCGTTCCCTCCGATTGGCCGGCGAATGGACATGCTGGAAGAGGCCGTGCACGCCGTCAAGTCTCTGTGGACGCAAACCGAGACGACCGTGCACGGGACGCACTACCATCTGGAGAGCGCCAGGGCTGAACCCAAGCCGCTTCAAAAGCCTTCCATCCCGCTGTGGATCGGCGGTGTCGGGGAGAAGCGCACCCTCCGTATCGTGGCCCGCCACGCCGATGGATGGAACTCCATCATCCTGCCGGTTGAGGACTATCGTCACAAACTTGCGGTGCTCGAGCGACACTGTCAGGAGGTTGGACGAGACGCCTCTTCGATTCGGCGCTCCATTGTTTTCCAGGCCGTTCTGGATACCGACCGCGCGCGTGCCGTGGAGCGTATGCGTGAGCGAACAGAACGTCTTGGGAACCGGATGGCTCCGATGGGTGCTGAGGCAGTTATCGGAACTCCGCAGGACCTTGTGGATAGACTGGCGCCGTTTGTGCAACTCGGGGTCAGCGACTTCCTGCTCTTGAGCAGGATGCCAGCCGACGATGTGACCTTGAAGCTTTACGCGGAAGTGGTGGCTCCTGCACTGCGGGCCTGAGCCGACCCCAAAGTCGAACACGCGCAGGGCGCGCGGCCGCCTCTCTTTCTGCGGCGCGCCTCACGTAAAAACCCTGGCGATTCGCAGCCCGGCAACAATGTTGCCGGGCTGTTTTCATTCCGCAACGACCCTGTAACAACGCAAGGCGAAGATGCTAACAGGACGGACACAGGGGGTTCAACTCTGCCTGTTAGGATACTCGTGCGAGAAGAAACTTCCGCAAATCACCCGAAAGGTTGGTACCCATCCATGATGATGTCAGCACTGAGCAGTAGCTCCCACCGTCACCGAACCCACGCCCCGAAAACGCCGGCACCTCCGCCACAGCCGGATCCCAGCGGTGACCCCGGCGGCGACCCGTGGGCCGGTGGCGCGGATCCGGACGACGGTGGGGGAGACTGTGTGGCTGCACGCCGCGGACCCGCTTCAAAGTCAATCGATGCGGTAGAATTGCGCGGTCACCGTGGGCACGGCAAGTCTCCGCAGAAACCGACCCCTTCTCCTGCGCCGGATCCCAACAGTGACCCCTGGCAGGGCGGGGACGTAGCGGTTCGTCGACCTGGCTCGAAGCCTCCGGTCAAGAGCCTCAGGAGCCACCGTACCTAGCGACGGGTTCTTCCGGGTCGCCCGAATCTGACCCGATGGCGTGTCCTCCCGACTCTCTTATTGCTGTCCGGCGCCCGTCGGCGTCCGGACAGCTTCCTGTGTCGTGAGCGATACGCGTTCGGTCCGTGCTCTCCCGAGAGCAGGAGCGCAACAGGAATTCCAGTACGCTGTTACTATCTGGAGCAACGCGAACTCGTTGCTCTCCCTGTGGGAAGGGTTTGTTGAGCGATCATCACTCTCCAGCGCTTCCTCGGTTTTGAGTACCAACGCGAAAGAGTGTGACGGCGGCGTCGATTCTTGTGGAGAGGTCGGACGCAGCGAGTTCGCTCTGGTATTGTTCCACGCCGGCGGGATCGCCAAGGACACAGAGGGCTCGCGCCGCGCTCGGGTTCGAACCCGTCGCGACCGCCGCGCGGAGCACTGGGGCCGCGGCAGCGACCCCACGGTCCCCGAGGATGGAAGCCGCCTGGATCGAAACCTCACGCGACGTCGGGTCGTGGAGCAGCGACTTGAGAAGATAGGTCGACAGGTTTCCTTGAATGCCTCCCAGCGCCTTTGTTGCGGCCACGCGCTGGTCGGTTTCGGAGGCTGTACGGGCAAGCGAGCACAGGTCTTCGGCAGCGGGCTCGTCAGCCTGCGCTCCCAGGTCTGCGATGGCGAGCAGTCGATCTCAATCTGGCCCGGTCAGCGCGAGCTTCTTCCTGAACCGATCGTCGTCCCCCTTGTACGACGCCACGCAGTCTTGAACCGCGAGCTGGATCGGGGTCAGCGGATTCTTGATCTCGTGCGCCAGCTTGCGGGCGACG
>JAJXVI010000025.1 GCA_021782195.1 bacterium
GGCAGCGAAATGGTGCGAGGCGCACGCCGCATCGCGCTCTCTTCGTGCAGCAGGGAGCGCGTGTTGTAACGAGGTTGGGCTTTCTCGGTGCGCCCCACGGTCTTGAGCCCCGATGCCGGTGTAAACGAGTAGATCCGTCGGCGACAGGCGTCCACGTCGCCAGCGTAGGCGATGAACGCGCGGATATCGTAGCCGGTGCGCATTCGGAGATATTCCACCGCGATGGCGTCAATCGGCTCCGTGGATACGAGCGTCATGACCCCGTTCTCGCACGCGATGCAGACGACTCCGTAGCGGTCGGCCATGTTGCGTGGAAGTACCCCTCCGACCTGCGGATCGACGTCCTGGGGCTGCAGATCGCGCGCTTCCACGCCATAGGCTTCCGTCTTCAACGCCAGAATGGCCTCGCGTGTAACATGCCCCCCGTCCACGAGAAGCGTTTCCACTGCCACCCCGGTCTTTCGAAACTGCGCAATGAGGTCTGTCAGAGTGCTCTTCTTGACGACCTTCTTGACCAGCAAGAGGTAGATGAGTTTCTGCCAGTTTTCAGCCACAGCAACCTCCAACCCGTAGGACGACCCACGAACAAGGGAGTGATTGTCTCTCTTTGCTGCGAGCAGTTACCCTTTTGGGGCGCGGAAACAAACTTTGCTGGTTAGTGTCCGGTCACTCGCACCTGGTGGCGGGGCACGCCGCCGTCTCTCCTTGAACGTACCGCATGATTTCGACAGACTGTAAAATTTGATCCTCGCCGACTACAGTCGCAAGAGACCCATTCTCGAAAGCACGATGAACGATTCTCTGCATCGTTCGAAAGACCGATAGAGACGTTTTTGAACTACGCCCCGAAACCACGGCCAGCACAGGACCTCGTGTCAGGCTCGTGTCAGCCTCGCGTCAGGCTCGCGTCAGGCCCGCGTCGGCATCGGTGCGTAGCCTCTCGGCAACGAGGCGGCAACGGTGAGCGCGCACCGGGTGGCCCGTCATCTCGAGGGCCAGCGCGAGGTTCTCCAGGTTGGCCGCCGCTGCGTCCGCATCGCTTGCCCGTTCAAGATCCTGCGCCGCCTGGTCATAGAGCTCGACGGCCGACAGCGCGTCCCCCGCCGCAATGGCAAGACTGCCCAGGGTGCTGTGCACCAGGCCCGACAACAGGGTGTCCGCAACCTGTTCGGCAAGCGTCTCGGCGCGACGCAACTTCTCTTGCGCATCACGTGGCCCGTCGCACAGCACGAGCAGCGTCCCCAGATCCAGCAAAGCCCAGCCTTCCTGCGAAACCAGTCCGCCGGCCGCGCACACGTCGACCAGTTCCTCCGCGTGCACAAGCGCGAGGTCGGGCCGTCCCCGCGACGCAAGAATGTGAGACAGATTCCGCAGCACGTTCTCTTCCCGCTCACGCAGACCGATGCGTCGCCCCAGCCTCAAGACATTCTCCCAGTAGTCAATGGCACGATCCGCAGCACCCAGGCGCAGGTGCACGATGGCCAGGTTGTCGAGTATCTCGAGCACGGCTTCCAGATCATTCAGACTGCGAGCCAGCCGCAGCGCCTCGCGACTCGAGCGCAGCACGTCACCCGGACGGCTTCCGCGACGCAAGGCCGTAAGCTGGTTGCGCCTGATCCGCAGCGCACGATCGGGAGGACCTGACGCCCGCACAATCTCCGCGGCCACTCCGTACGCCGTGGCTGCCGCGTCCGGCGCGTCCAGACGATCGTGAATGAGCCCGACGTCGAAAGCAGCCTGGGCCAGACGTTCCCGATGCCCGCGCTGTTCGGCCTCCTCCATCACCATCACGAAACATCGCAGCGCCTCCTGCAGGTTGCCGCAATCGTACTCGAGACGTCCCAGGTTCATGCGCGCATCGTTTGCGGTCATCCACTGCAAGCGCCGGTCGCGGCCGGTGGGGGTCGAGTGCCCGGACTCTCCTTCCTCATCGGGGACGGACCGCGACGGCGGGTTGCTCGGCGCGCCCCCCCGGTCGTCGCTCCCTTCTTGCGCGGGATCGGACGGCAACGACGGAAGCGACGCGCCCGATGGACGGATGGCTTGCGGGTCAACCCACGCCGCCGCCAGGACGCGTTCATAGAGCGTCCGGGCCTCCTCCACGCGACGTTCGCGCAGACACACGTTGCCCAGCGACACCCGGGCGCACGCCGCCCCGTGCTCGTCCCCGGTGGCCTCGAACCGCATCAACGCTTCCCGATAGGCCTCACCGGCCTCATCCAGGCGATCGAGCGCCATCAGCAGGTTGCCGTGATTGATCAGGGCGTGAGCCAGATCGCCGTTTCCTTGCGGAATCAACCGCGCGAGTTCAACGGCCTGCCGAGTACGCACGCCGGCCTCGTCAAAACGCCGGGCGACAAGCAGGCGATACCCCAGGCTGGAGACAGCGGCCACGTGCTCCTCGGCACACGCCGGCCCACCCTGGGACAAAAGTTCCACCGCCGTCGAAGTAACGCGAATCGACTCGTCCAGGTCCCCCAGATACTCGCACGCAAGCGCAACGCGGGCCAGGATGCGCCCTTCAAGCGCGGGGATGTTGTCGGCACGGGCCAGTGCGGCAGCGGTACGCAGACTGTCTCGCGCAGTGGCAGCGTCACCACTCCGAAGCGCCTGCCAGCCCTCGGAAATCCAGCGTTCGACGTCGCCACCGGGGAGGGGAAACGAATTTCGACGTTGGGCTGGCACGGCACGATTGTCTTCCTGATGCTGCATGGAAGAAATATAGCACGCAGGTGCGGCATCTGCACGACCTGTAGTCGAAGACCGGGTCGGGGTCTACGAACCCGAGCAGCAGTGCGCGAGCGATGCTACTCGAACAGGACCGCCGTGCGACGGGGCTTCAAGCAACCCGCTCGGATCAGGAAGTTGTCGAAAAAGCGGATCATCAGTTCCACGTAGTTCGGCTGAAGGCGCGCGAGCATCTCGTCAACCGTAAGGCCCGTGGCCGCCAGCGACTTCGGATACTTCGTGAGCGCGTCCGGAATGTCGGAGATCAGCACCTCCGGATGGCACTGCACCGAAGCGCTGCAGTCGTCCCAGGCAACCGATTCAACGGAACAGTTCGCTGAGGCGGCCAGCAGAAAAGCGCCACTGTTCACGGTCGTCACGTGGTCACGGTGATGCTGGTAGACGGTCAGGGCGGGCGGGAGGCCTTCGAACAACCAGTGAGCCCTGCCCTCTTTCGTCAGTTCGATGGTCTGCAGGCCGAACTCATAGGTGCGCGATTCGACGGGATTGGACTCCATCTTGGCACGTAGCTGGTGTGACAGGCAGATCCCCAGGAACGGGATTTCCTGCAACGCCGCGTAACCGAGGAAGCCAGCCTCGTAGAGCAGGAACTCGTGCTCGTAGTCAGGCTCGTGAAGGGTGACCACGCTTGGCGGTCCGCCAAGTCCGATGATGGCATCGCCCTTCTTGAGATCTGGATACTGCGGCGAGGTATGCGCCTCAATGATCTGGTACGGAACATTGTTGCGTTCCAGGTGCCATTTCGGTCCTGAAATGCTACCGTTCTCCCACTGTCTCAAGACGTAAATCACGCGAGAGGTCTTCTCGCCCCGTCCCCAGGATCCTCTTCTCCCGGCCGTTCCCTCCTGCGTGGGACGCTGCGCGCTCCCAAAACGTCCCACGCGGGCGCGGACACGCTGATCTGGCGTCGGCTACAATCAGGCCGATATCACAACGTCCCACGCGGGCGCGGACACGCTGCAGGGAAGGCTTCTCGCATCCCGCGCCGAATGCACGAGCGATGCTGTTTCCCCTTTTACGTCCCCCCCTCGGCAAGGCCAGCCGATCGTGGAAGGCTCCGCCCCCGAACGCCGGGGGAAGTTCCGCTTCCAGCACGACCAGACTGCGCTTGCTCGCGTGCACCTGTGCCCTGCTTGCCCTGACCCTCGCCCCGGCCTTTGCGCGCGTCGGTGGCGGGCACGCCTGGGGCGGTGGCGGCGGCTACCACGGCGGCGGCTACCACGGCGGCGGCTACCACGGCGGCGGCTACCACGGCGGCGGATCCACCATGCCGATTGTGGATCTCTTCCAGCTCATTTTCTTCCATCCGCTCATCGCACTGCTGATCGTGCTGGTTGTAGTCGCATTTGCGGCACTCAACCGGAACCAGACGCCTTCTAGCAACAATTTTGACGACAGCTTCCCGATCCAGCAGGAGACGGAAGAAGAAAGTGGCGCGGAACAGGTCTGGAAGCAGGTTGATCCGTCCACGCTCCACGCAATGCGCGCGGTCGACCCCAACTTCTCCCCGACCCTGCTCAACGACTTCACGCAGCTGCTCTACGTGCGCTTTCATACGGCGCGGGGAGAATCCAACGAGACTGCCGCAACGCTCCTCGCTCCGTGGTTTGCCCCATCGGTTCTGGCGGATGCTTCGGCCGACGCTCGTGCTCGCGGGATCGTGAAAGTCACCGACGTGCTGGTCGGTTCGTCTCACGTGACGTCCATCCGCGGAATGGAGCAAGAAGAGATTCGACTCGACGTGGTCTTTGAAGGGAACTTCCAGGAGCACACGGCACAGGGGCCCCATCCCCCGCTCTACATCACCGAACGGTGGACCTTCTCACGCAAGCGCGGCGTGCTCTCCAGGGGGCCCGGTGAAATCACGGCGCTCGGTTGTCCATCGTGCGGAAGTCCGGCCGAGTTGCGTCAAGACGGCACCTGCCCATACTGCGACCAGGTCGTGAACCGCGGAGACTTCGCATGGGTCGTTGTCGACACGAAAATACTGCTGTCGATGCCGAGACCTCCGCTCGATCTGGTGGGCGGCGACCTGTTCCGCCAGGGATACGAGACCGGCACCGACTTCCCCACCGTGTTCTCGCCGGACTTCGAAGACGCACGCGCGGCGTTCCTGGCGCAAAATCCGGGCTTTGTCTGGAACGACTTCGAGCACAAGGTGCGCTACACGTTCCTGGTGCTCCAGGCAGCCTGGTCCGTGCGCAACTGGGAAAAGGCGCGCCCGTACGAGACCGATGCCCTGTTCAACATGCACCGCTACTGGATAAACATGTACGAGCGTCAGCACCTGACCAACCGCCTCGAAGGCATCACGATCGGACAGATTGTCGCTGCAAAGTTCGACCTCGACTCCTACTACGATATCATTACCGTACGCATCTACGCTTCGATGCGCGACTACACCGTCAACGGCGCTGGGCGCCTCGTGAGCGGCGACCCCCGCACACCGCGCGAGTTCTCCGAATACTGGACGTTCATCCGCCGTCACGACGGCAAGGCTTCGCCCGCAACCACGCCGAACGCGCGAGCCGACGGAACCTGCCCGAGCTGCGGCGCACCGCTCGAGGTGAACATGGCCGGTGAGTGCAAGTACTGCCAGAGCATCATCACGCGCGGTGACTTTGACTGGGTTCTTTCCTCCATCGAGCAGGACGAGGCCTATCGAGGATGACCGGACGTCCGCGCGCCGTGCTGTTCGACCGCGACGACACCCTGGTTGACGACGTGCCCTACAACGGCGACCCCGCCCTGGTGCGACCGCGACCTGGGGCACGGGAAGCACTCCAGACGCTGCGCGCCGCAGGACTTCTCACCGCCGTCGTCACCAACCAGAGCGGCGTGGCGCGCGGCCTGCTCACGATGGAGCAGGTGAATCAGGTCAATGCCCGCATCGAGCACCTGCTTGGCCCTCTCGGCCCGTGGTGTATCTGCCCGCACGGCCCGTACGACGGTTGCGGATGTCGCAAGCCCGAGCCGGGGCTCATCCTGAACGCCGCCGCGCAACTCGGCGTCAGTCCCTCCGACTGCGTTGTCCTGGGGGATCGACCGAAAGACATGGAGGCCGCCCTCAACGCGGGCGCGCGCGGAATTCTCGTCAGTCCGGCACCTCCGGCCGACCATCGGTCCGAGGTGCAGACAGCGCTGTATCCGCAGGTACACAGCCTGCTCGAAGCCGTCGACATGCTGCTGCACTGGCAGTAGACCGGGCACTGCGGAAGAATGCCCACAAAACAGATCGCCTGGCGGCAAAAGGAAGAGGTTCGCCCGTGAGCACAGGAGACTTCCGACCCACGATACAACGACGGGTGCCACTTTCCGTGACCTGGCCCGTCATCACGATCCTGGCGGTGTTGAGCGGTGCGACGGGCGCGTTTGCACGAAATGCGGCGTCGGATGTCAACAACGTGCGCAAGGTCTTCCGCGATCGGAAGTCGATTGTGATCGGTGCGGTGCATCTGGCCGGAAACTGGGGACTGTGCGACGAGATCGTCGCCCCCGCTCCGGCCGGGTCCGCGCGCGCCATGCCCGGTGAACCCGTGGAAGGATCTCGGAACATTCCGCGCCCCCCGTTCGCGGGCACTCCCGGCACCCGCGTGGCCCAGGCCCTGGTGCGCAAAGTGGACGACCAGTGGCAACTGATGGCCGAGTTCGTGGGCGCCGGATGGGCCACCCCGGAAGTGCTCACCTACCAGGAGGTTCCGACTGGAGCCATCCACCATCTGCTTGGCAACCGCCGGTTCAACACGATGAAGCCCATCATGAAGCTGCTTCGTCAACTCCAGACGGCCCGCTATCCGCAAGGGTACATCTTCCAGAACATCAGCATTGCGGAGAACTGGGCCCTCTGCTACTTTCTTTATCGCCACGATGTTCGGGCCAACAGCAAACGAGGACAGATCCTGCTGCGGAAAACCGGGGGCAAATGGTACCTCGTGCAGCAGGACATGCGTCCCATCCGCCTGCTGCAGTACGGCGTGCCGTTCCGCGATATTCGGCTCCTCCACGGCCTGCCGGCACTTGCCGAACCGCAGACGCACGTGCCGCAGACGCACGTGCCGCAAAAATAGAGGACAACCAGCCCTGTCGAGGGCGGCGCGATGCGTCGCCTCGGAAGCGCCAGGTGACCGTCAATGCCGCGAGCCCCCCGCGACACCTTCCCTCCAGGTGCCCATCACGCTCGCGGGGAGACAGTCGTTGAGAGCGTGGTCGGCAACGGTTCACGCTTTCACTCGGCGCCCCCGCGCCGAGACCGTCGGGGCAAGGTCAGGTGGTAACCATTTCAAAGACGTCGAGCGAGCTTGCATCGGTTCCGTGAATGAGAAGCTCGCCGGCTGCGTTCCCCTCGCCGTCCTGGTTGCCCGCACTCGACCCCGTGACTTTCTTTCTCTTCGCGAACTTTGGCGAGTTCGCCCCTTCGAAGCCCAGGTTCTCGGCCATGTCGGGGTTATCGTAGAGCATCCACATCAACTCTTCATACACGATGAGATAGAAGCCGCACATCGGTGACTCGCGCCACACGGTTCCGTACTTCGCGAACACCTTCGAGGTGCAACCGCCGCTGCAGATACGCTTGAGGTGACACGTGCTGCACTTGGGGATGTTGTCGACGGTGCGACGCTGGAGATCGGCGAGGATCGGATTCGTGTCCACGAGCGATTTGATGGTAAAGCTCTGGTCGTGGATGTTCCCCACTCGAAAGTACTCGAGGCTGGCCATCTCCTCGCACGCGAAGATCCCGCCGTCGGTGCCGAAACCCAGGACGCTGTTGCCCACGCCGCACGGCGATCGGTAGCACATGAACGGACGGTTCTTGGTCGTCAGGTTGTTGATCTTGTTGTTGATATCGGAAATGTTGAGGTGCTCGCCGTGTTCCCGTGTCCACGCCAGCGACTCCCGCACCATCTCCAGCCAGTAGCGCGCAAACGCTTCCTCACGCCCGGCCGGAAACTGCAGTTCCTTCGGCGCGCGCCCGATCGACGACGAGTAGTTGACGCGAAACGATCGGAACCCCTGCTCGCGGAACCAGCGCGAGGTGGTCAGATAGTCGCTCGGGTCGTGCAGCACCGCAAGCACGCCCACGTTCAGCCCCAGATCCATGGCGCGCTGGGTATTGCCCCACACACGGTCGAAGCTGCCCTTGCCGCGCGCCGTGAAGCGCTGCCGATCGTGCACCTCCCCAGGGCCGTCGAGGCTGACCCCGACAAACACCCCCTCGTCCTTGAGCCCTTTCACCCGCTCCGCCGTCAGCGTGGTGCCGTTGGTTTGCACCATGAACACAGGCTTCTTACCGACGCGCTCAGCCACTTTCTTCGCGTGCCGGATGACCGCCATCATGTTGTCGTATTCAAGCAGGGGCTCGCCGCCGTGAAAGTCGATGGTGAAGGTTTCGGGCGGGTTTTCCGTCAGCAAGCGGTCCACGATCTTCACGGCCGTGTCGAAAGGCATGCGCGAACCGCTGGGCAGGGCGTCCGCCTGACAGTAGGTGCACGCAAGGTTGCACTTCTCCGTCATGTGCAAACACAGGAATGTCGGATAGCTCTGTGGCTTCTTCCACAGCTTCTCGTGGTTGTAGTACGACTTTCCAGCGATCTCCACCATCCCCATGGAGTAGAGTTCAAGCAGGAAAGCTTCTCTCTCACGCACGGTCATGGTGTTTTCGATCTGCAGGAACTCCCGCACCGTCATGGCCCGCTGCAGCTTCAAGAAATGGCGCAGGCGGTCGCCTTCAAGGATGAGCCACGAGCCCGACTCGCGCTCGATGAACAGCACGCGGTTTCCCCGGCGTGACTGATAGAGGTTCGCCGTGCGGGTCACCAGCGAGGTGGCGTGCAGCAGCGGGCTGTGTTCCCGATTGTTGATCTTCTGAACGGTCAACGTCACGTCGATTCCTCCTCGGTCAGGTCACGCCCAGGTTCTCAGCCAGGCGTCGGTCGCGCCAGATCTTCCACATGAGTTCTTCAAACACGACCTGGTAGTAACGGCACATCGGATCTTCGCGCATGGTCGTGCCGTAGTAGGCCAGCGCCTTGTGGGTGCAACCGCCACCGCAGAAGTGGCGAAGGTGGCACCGAGAGCACCTGGGAATGTTTTCGACCCGACGTTGTTTGAGCAGCGCATAGTTGGGCGATTCGCGCACGACGTCGGGAAGCGTTCGAGCTCCGAGCTGCCCGAGCAGAAACGTCGACTTCGTATTCCGCTCGAACTCCTCGCAGGCATAGATCTCGCCTTTCGTGCCGAACGACAGAATCGCGTCTCCCGCGCCGCACGAAGAGCGCATGCACATGTAGTCGCGGTTCCGGGTCAGCAGCACCGCAATCATCTGGTTGAGGTCGTTGATTTGCAGAAGCTTCTTCTCGCGCAGACACCAGTCGTGCGCCCATTCCACCATGTCGAGAAACCCGCGCGCGAACGATTCCGCGCGGTCTGGCGGAAACTCGAGCATATCGCGAGCCCGGCCCAGGCGACTCGTGTAGTTGAAGCGAACGTGGTGGAAGCCGTGGCCGACAAAAAATTCCAGAATTTCCCGATAGGTGTGCGGCTCGTGAACGACCGCCAGGGGGGAGACGCGAAGCCCGATCTCTCGCGCCGCCAGGAGGTTCGCGAAGACCTCGTCAAACGAGCCGCTCCCGCCCGCGCGAGGACGGTAGCGGTCGTGCAGGTGACGGGGACCGTCGAGGCTGACCCCCACCCCCACGCCAAGATCGGTCAACAACCGCGCGCGCTCACGGGAAAGCAGGGTGCCGTTCGTCTGCATGATCCACGCGACCGCCTTGCCGCAGTCGTCGGCGACCTGACGGCCTGCACGTATGACTTCGACGATGTCGTCGAACAGCAGGAACGGCTCGCCCCCAAGAAAGTCGATGGTCAGGGAAGGTCCGGGCAGTTCGCGAATGGCCTTTCCGACTGCGGCGTGCATCGTGGCAATTGGCATGCGGTCGAGTTCGGCGCCGGCATCGGCATAGCAGTAGGAGCACCGCAGGTTGCATCCCTGCGCGACGTGGATGGAAACGAACGAAGGGAGTTCGGGGGGACGTTCCCACATCGCGCGCGTATCGTGAAAGGGACGACCATCGACGCGGATGAACCCCTGCTGATACATACGTGCAAGCAGAGCGCGAGCGTCGGAGGGCGCGACCCCGCCTGCGCTTGCCGCGCGGACGAGCGCGTCGACCGACGTCGGACGATCGGCGCCACCGAGCAGGCGCCAGGACGGCTGCGAAAAGACGCCCCAGGAGGCACTGCGGGGTTCCACAACCAGCACGTGCTCGCCACGTCGACTCAGGTAGAGCATAGCCTCCCGCGTCACGACGGCGTGCGCGGCGAGCCCAGGTTCGACCGGCGTACGGGCTGCAGGCATCAAAACTCTCCTCGCGCTCACAGGCTGGTCGGCACGACCGGTTCCGGCCCCACCGCGAGCGCGCACGAACATATCCCTGCAAAAAGGCCACAAGGGGGCCGCAGGGGATAACAAAACCACGTTCCCGACTTGCGAGGATTATAGCAATGCCCACCCACCGATTCAAGGGCGCCCGCGGCCACATCGGGCGGGGCTCGTGCGCGCGAACACTGTTCACGAGATGAACACACGCTGTTCACGCCAACGCAATATCCTGGCAACATCAGCGTGCGATCATCGTACTGGCACCGACAATGCTGCCAGCGGCCACGTCCGGCCGACACCAACCGACGGGACAGGGATCCTGTGCCGGAAATCGAAGAACGCGTTGAGGTGATTGACATGGCGCTGCCCAGGGCCTCCCGCGCCTCGCGAGCGACAGACTGGTCGCACGCACGCTGCCAGGATGTACCGGACCCCGCCGTACGAGCGTCTCTACGTGGAATCTTCGAAGACGACGGAGAGCCATTGGAAGACGATCGACACGGCGACATCGCCCGACTGTACCTCATCGAGCCGCTCCGCACCTGGCTGGCCAGACAGGGCCGGAAAGCGTTTGTGAGTGGCAACTCCGCCATTTTCTACGACACCTATCGCAACCCCATCTCCCCGGATGTGTACGTCGTGCCGGAAGGGGAGCAGCGAGGGCAAAGTTCGTGGGACATCTTCGAGGAAGGAGGCCTGTGTCCGAAGTTCGTGATGGAACTCCAGTCTCGAAGCACAAAAAAGACCGATCTTACCCGCAAGATGGAGATCTACGCCACCGCATTCCGGGCCACCGACTACTTCCTGTACACCCTGCAAGGGGAACTGCTGGGATATCACCTGCAACCCGACGGGCGGTTCGCTCCCTGCTCGCCAGATGCAAATGGTCGGCTCCGGTGCGTTTTCGAGGACCTTTCAATGGGAATCGTGGACGGGTATCCTCGGTGGTTTGATGCGCAGGGGCAATTGCTACGCACAGGTCGTGAGGAGGCGTTTATCGAGGAGCTGCGTGCGCAAGAGGCGCGAGCGCGAGCCGACTCCGAGCGAGCACGAGCCGACTCCGAGCGAGCGCGAGCCGACGAAGCAAGCACACAAGCCGACGAAGCGAG
>JAJXVI010000026.1 GCA_021782195.1 bacterium
GGACGCGCGTGCCGTTCATGACGGGTGGGCCCGGAGCGTAGGGAGTGGTCGCCACGCTGGAGGTTGCTCCCCCGGGGGAAGTGAGTGCCAGCGTTTTTGCTGCGGTATCGAGGTGTGCGTGGAACCCGAGCGCCTGTGCTACGAACGGTACCGGAACAACCATCGTCCCGCTTTCGCGTCGCGCGGCTGCCGGCATCGTGATGGGCTGGCCGTTGAGTGTGGCCTGGCAGGTGCCTTCAGTCATCTCGAGGGCGCCGGAGGAACCGGCCATGCGCAGTTCGTGCGTGGCGGCGTTGTAGGTGTAGGTCACGTGCATGGCGTGGGCCAGTGAGTCGGCGGAGACCAGCAACGTTCCCGGTCCGGCAGGAATCGGGGGGAGTTCGGCGGGCACGGGCTGGTTGTTAAGTGTGACGGTCCAGTAGGAGGCGGCCGTCGCGCTGCAAACGGTGAGCAGGAGGAAAACCAGTGTGGTGACGATGCGCTTCATGCTTGACCTCCATCTACGCAAGCGAGTTGCGGAGAGACCGGTACCGCGCCCGGCAGCGCGTCTTACAGGCAGAATGCTTGCGGGCTGCTTTTCTCGCGGAGTCGGTGTGACTGTGCTTCCACGACTCATTATAGATCATCGCGCCAGCGAGGTTGTTAACGCCGAATGTGCGGAATGTTAACTCTGGTCGGTGCGCCGCAGTTCGCACGGCGCGTGGAGGGGGCTCACTCGCGGACGCGGGTGGACGCCCCCTTTGCGGTGCGCAAGAGAGGAGCGTGCTGCTGCTGTTTGCCACGAAGGTGAGCGTTGACAGGGTGCTTGAGCTGAGTTCGCAAACCTCTGCTGGGAAACGCTGGTGGAGCCTGGATGTTTGAAAAGGTGGATCAAACCCACGCTTGATCCATCTTTCCAAACATCCAGCAAATCCAGCCCTTCGGGCTTCCCGGGTTTGCGATTCCAGATCAAACCCTGTTCCACAACGGGACCCTCCTCGATGATTGACACTTGCGCTATAATAGGTGATGGTGCCCGCCGGCACCGACCCTATCAGGGAGGCTTCCCCATAGATGCGGAGCAAGAAACAGTACCACGTTCGAGAGACCGAAGACGGAATGCTCTTGATGGGAGGGAAGAAGTCCAAGACGCTGCATGAACCATGGCGCATCTTTCGCATCATGGGCGAGTTCGTCGAAGGGTTCGACACCCTGGCCGAGATCGGGCCTGCAATCTCGCTGTTTGGTTCAGCCCGCATCGGACGTGACCATCCCTACTATGCCGCAGCCCGCGAAGTGTCCTCGCTGCTGGCCAGACAGGGCTACACCATCATCACGGGTGGTGGTCCCGGCCTTATGGAAGCCGCCAGTCTTGGCGCACGCGACGTTGGCGGCACGTCGGTTGGCCTGTCGATCGAGTTGCCCTACGAGGAGACCTTCAACTCCTACAACGACATGGTGCTCAACTTCCGCTACTTCTTCTGCCGTAAAGTCATGTTCGTGAAGTACGCGCTGGGCTTCGTCATTTTTCCCGGCGGCTTCGGCACCATGGACGAGCTCTTTGAAGCCCTCACCCTCGAGCAGACCGGCAAAATTCACGACTTTCCGGTGGTGCTGTTCGGAAGCCAGTACTGGAGCGGTCTGCTCGGCTGGATGAAGACCACCTTGATGGAGGAGCGCACCATCAACCAGGAAGATCTCGACATGTTCCTGGTCACCGATGACCCCGCTGAAGTTGCGCGCCACATCAAAGAACGCTCGGAGCCTCATCCGCTCAAGGCATCGGTCACCCCGTTCGACGCCCTTCGAGCACGAGACGCGGTCTGACGATATGCGTCGGTTTACACTGTGGCTGCTGGCCGCCATGTTGCTGCTCGGCAGCCTTCCCTGCTTCGCTCGAACCCTGAACCTCCAGACCCTGCCATCTGGCTACGTGATGACCCCGAGCGAAGTCATCGACACCTTCGGTCACAACGTCGTCAAGCCGGGCATTGCGAACGAGTCGCGCGGCGCCCTTCTCCTTCCCGACGTGAACGAGCAGTCCCGGCGTCGCACCAATCCGGCCTGGCTTCTGTTCAGCAATTCCCCCGAGATTCTCAACCACGGGACCCTGCCTGCAGGGCGCGGCGTGCTGGTTTCGGCCGACGTGCCGGCCGGGCACGGTCGCCTTCTCCTCTCGCATTCCAATCAACAGCCTTTTCCCGAAGACTTCGTGCTGCGTATCGTCAACCGAGGGGAGTATCCGGCGGTGGTCTCGCTCGATCCACGAGCCCACGCCTGCCAGGACCCGATTCCCGGCGCCTTCAGCATGGACGCGATGGTCGGCGGAAACCTTGCGCAAAGGTTCTTCTACAGCCTTCGACACGTTTCGCACGCAATGTGGCAGCCGATTGACGGAGATCATCGGATCCTCATCCAGCACGACGGAAAGTCTGACGCTCGTCTGCTTTCCGGCGTTCGTGGACTGGGCACGGCCTGGGTCGACATCAATACCAACCAGCCCCTGCACCTTGCGCTCTACGCCGTGCCGACCGGGGCCGACATCGATGACAGTGCCGCGCCGGTGCTTCCTCGTACCGGGCGGCAGGTGCGTGGCCTGTTCCGCCACCCCGACCTTTCGATCCAGGCCACCATCGACCTTGCGAGCGGGAAGCCGCAGCGTTACGTGTTCGGAGGTTCCGAACGCAACGACAAGGCGGGCCAGCTCAAGCAGGGCTATTACATGCGCGGAACCGACACCACCGAGCCGGGTACGTCCGAGTCTCTCATCAATCGCGGCGACTTTGGCGGTATCACGTGGTTTCACGGTACCGTAAAGGCTCCTCCAGGAAGCCTCTACCACGGAGCCCTCCTCATCCTGGTTGCCGGCGGACGCCGCGTTGCCGTTCTTCCGCTGCACGGCGGTCCCCCGGTCGTGCTCGGTCAGTGGAGCGGACTGGTGCTGGGAAGAGTACGGGTCGGGCAATCGTTCACCTACCCCTTTACGCTGCCGCCAAACTCATGGGCACCGGTCTACCTGGTAGCCGTGCCCGTGTTCAGCGCGGAGTAGACGCGCGCCAACCCGATCGCTCACCGCTGCAAAGGCGCTCGGGTTGGCACGCCAGAATTCAAAAGAGTCACTTATGAAGGCCAGGTTTTCGGTTCAGTTTCTCCTTCTTCTCATCAGTGTTACGGCGCTCGGGTATATCGGCTGGGTGGTCTCTGATCAGATTGTCTATCGCCAGCGCGCCCAGCCCATTCCTTTTCGTCACGACATGCACGCGGGCAAGCGAAAGATCGCGTGCGTGTACTGTCATCGAGGGGTGTACCAGGGATACCAGGCCGGGGTTCCTTCCGTGCGAGAATGCTGGGCCTGCCACCGCGCCATGCCAAAACTCCTGAAGGACCCGAAGAAGTACCCGGGCGTCACGACGCTGCAGCAGTACTGGGAGGCGAAGAAGCCCATCGTGTGGTGGAAGGTGTACCAGTTGCCGGATCACGTGCACTTCCAGCACGAGACGCACGTGGCTCGCGGCATTGCGTGCACGGTGTGTCACGGTGACGTCGCGGCCATGCCGGTCGTCCGCCAGGCCCACAACCCGACCATGGGATGGTGCGTGACCTGTCATCGACAGCAACACGCCCCCGTCAGTTGCTCCACCTGCCACTACTGACGGCCGGCCCATCCCGACCCTGACCGCTACGCGTGCCGCAGCGACGCCAGGAACGCGAAAGGAAATTGTGAACAGACGCGAGTTTCTCAGCCTGTGTACGGCGATTGGCGCGGCCGTCGCGCTCGCGGGGTGTGGCCATCCTCCCGAACCGTACTTCGTGTCACAGGCCCAGGCCCCCGAGTTCTACCTGCCCGGCATCGCGCAGTACTACGCGACCACCTGCGGCGAGTGTGCCGCTGCGTGCGGACTCGCGGTGCGCGTCATCGGCGCCCGTCCGAAAAAGGTGGAGGGCAACGAACGCCACCCCGTCAGCCACGGCGCCCACTGCCTGCGCGCGGAAGTCGCCCTGCAGGTGCTCTACCACCCGCAACGCCTCCCCCATCCCATGCAGCGCCAGGGCGGGCGACTTGTCGCCCTTTCCTCGTGGGACGCCGCCATCGCAGCCCTTGCCCGCTCCTTTGACCGCGGACGTGGCCTGTGGATCACGGGACCGCTCGGAGGCACGGCCGGAACGCTGCTGGTCGAGGCCGCCCGTCGTACCGGCTCGAAAATCTGGGTGCTCGACCTTGCGCCGTCGGTCGCGTGGCGGATGACATCCGTTGTGCTGGGTGGCGCCCCGCGTCTTCCGTATCTCGACCTCGCATCAGTCGACTACGTGCTCGATTTTGGCAGCGACTTCCTGGCTGCGTCGGCCCTCGACAATGTTCGCCACGGTTTCGAGTACGCGAAGTTTCGCCGTGGTTCCGAGCGTTCGAGGCGTGGCGTCATGGTGTCTTTTGCGCCTCGCATGACGATGACCGCCGCCTCGGCTGACATCTGGGTGCCCATCCGTCCTGGCTCCGAAGGCTTCCTTGCCCTGGCCCTTCTTGGCCTCCTGGATGGCACGGCCCCCGCCTCCCTCGGGACGGTGCCCCCCGGGCAGGCTGCCGCCGAGACCGGCCTTGCCGAGACCGTCATCCACCGGCTGGCCGCTCGCCTGCGCCGTGCAAACCGCGCGACTGCCCTGGCCGGATACGACGCGAGCGCATGGTCGAACGGATTCTGGACGCTCGCCGCAATCGGCGCGCTCGACCGCACCCTGCGCGGTTCCTCCCGCGCGGACTGGGACCCGGACACGCTTCTGCCCCTTCCGGGCCAGCCGATGCTTGCCCCGTCGGACGTGCGCATCGACACGCGTGGCGCCGTGGAAGCGCTCGCCGCGGGCCACTTTTCGAGCGTCTGGGTGAACGGCGTGAATCCCACATGGTTGCTGCCGCCGAAGACCGGCGTGGCCGCTGCAATCGGGCGTGTCGAGACTTTTGCGTTGACCCCGTTTCTCGACGAGACCGCCGCGCTGGCCGCCTGGGTGTTGCCCACGTCGTCGATGTTCGAGCGCTGGGAGGACGCGAGTGTCGACGCCCCGACGCCGGTATACGGCCTCCGCCAGCCCCTGGCCAGCCCTGTAGCGGATGCCCGCGGACCCGCCGACATTCTGCTCGACGCTTTCGCATCGAGCCGCAGGCTGCGCGGACTCCTGCGGGACGTGGGGGTTGCGGTCCGCCGCGCTCCCTCGCACCGCGGCGGCGCGGACACTTCAGGAGACGCCGGGGACGGCGACGACTCGCCCCCCACCGTGAAGGACCTGCTGCGCTCCCGCTTTCACAACGGTTCGGAATGGGCGCGTGCGCTCGAGCGCGGGGGGCTGTTCGCGGACGCCGCGCCCGGCGGCTCGCGCTACGCCGAGGAGGCAACCCTGCCGCCTCCGCTCCTGCCTGCGGGATCGAATCCGCTGCCGGCAGGAAAGTCTTTCTGGGAAGGCCTCTCGGCTTCGCCACCGACGCCTGCCACCGCGCAATTTGTCGGCACCGGAGATTTCCGCCTTCTGCCGTATCCGTCGCCCATCTGGAACGACGGATCACGCTCCAACTGCCCGTGGATCCCCGAGACGCCCGATCCGATGGCGCGCGCCGTCTGGACGACATGGGCCGAAATCAACGCCACGGTCTGCAAGAAACTTGGCATTGAGCGCCTTGACCTCGTGAAACTCACGTCGCCCGCAGGCTCCATCGTGCTACCCGTGCTGCCGGTGCCGACCGTGCACGAGGACGTTGTGGCGATCCCGATCGGTCTCGGGCACACAACAGGCGGGCCCGACGTGGAAGGCGTCGGGAGCAATCCCAGCGTGCTTGTGGAACCCGTGTACCAGGAAGGAACCGGTGAGCTGGCCTGGGGCGCGACCCGCGTGTCGGTCGAAAAGACCGGCAAGAAAGGGTGGGTCACCACTTTTGATCAACGCGTCTACGGGAAACGCGCGATGTTCGCGGACTGAAGGGAACTGATATCGTGCCGCAACCCCAGATTTCGTCGCCCTCGCCGTCCCCGGCGTCGCTCGTGCCGTCTCCGGCCGCGCCTGCGCCGTCCCCCGCTCCCTCGGCTCTACGCCCGGTGCAGTGGGGGATGGTCATCGACCTCGACTGTTGCACCGGTTGCAGCGCCTGCGTGGTGGCCTGCACGGCCGAGAACAACGTCCCCACGGTGGGTGCGCAGCAGTGCGCAATGGGGCGCGAGATGGCCTGGATTCGGGTGGAGCGCTTCTTTGAAGGGGAATATCCGAACGTTTCCGCCCACCACGCGCCGATGCTCTGCCAGCAGTGCGGCAATGCTCCATGTGAGTCGGTCTGCCCGGTTTTCGCGTCGTCTCACTCCGATGACGGTCTCAACCAGCAAACCTACAACCGCTGCATCGGGACCCGTTTCTGCGCGAACAACTGCCCGTATCACGTGCGCGTCTTCAACTGGTTCGAGCCGCTGTGGCCGGATCCGCTCGCGTGGCAGTTGAACCCCGACGTCACGATTCGCTCGGCGGGCGTGATGGAGAAGTGCACGTTCTGCGTGCAGCGTATCCGCAGAGGCACGGTCGACGCGATTGCCGACGGGCACACGGTGCGCGACGGCGAAGTGCGTCCGGCCTGTGCGCAGAGCTGTCCCACCCACGCCATCCACTTCGGCAACCTCGACGACCCGAACAGCGTGGTGTCCCAGTTGTGGAAGAACCACCGTTCCCGCGCCTCGCGGGTGCTGTCCGACAAGAATACCGACCCTCACGTGATCTACCTGCGGCGCGTGGTCGTCGACGCGGAGGATCTTTTCTAACCTTGAGCCGATCTGATGATAGTTCCCTGAACGAACCTTATCATGCGCCCGACCTGCCGTATCGCGAAATCATCGAGCGCAGCATCGACCCGATGCGTTCCAGGATGTCGTGGCGCTCGACCACGCTCATGGCGGTCTGTTTTGCCCTCATCGTGAACGGGGCGATCTGTTTCTATCACCAGTTTCGCGTCGGTCTCGGACTTGCCGGCTACGCGCCGCCCGTGTTCTGGGGCACCTACATCGTCACGTTCGTCTTCTGGATCGGCGTGGCCCACGCAGGCGCATTGATCTCCGCGCTCCTGCGTCTCTCCGGCGCCGAGTGGAAGTCGTCGGTGACGCGCCTTGCCGAGGTGCTGACCCTGTTCACCCTTCCCGCCGCGGCGATTTTCCCGATCATCCACCTCGGGCGTGCGGCCGTGTTCTACTACATGTTGCCGATTCCGAACGAGCGCATGCTGTGGCCGAATTTTCGCAGTCCGCTGGTGTGGGATTTCTTCGCCATCAGCACCTACATGACCGGGTCGGTGCTGTTCTTGTATGTGACGATGGTCCCCGATCTCGCGATCATGCGTCCGCACTTCCAGAACTGGCGCCATCGTCTGTACTCGCTGCTGGCCTGGGACTGGCGGGGGACTTCCGGGGAATGGCGGCGCGTGAAGGAGGCGGCAGCCCTCTTTTCGGTGGTCATCCTTCCCGTGGTGGTGTCGGTGCACACCATCGTTTCGTGGGATTTCGCGATGCAGATGGTGCCGGCCTGGCACTCGTCTGTGTTCGGCCCCTTCTTCTTCGTGGGCGCGCTGTTTTCAGGGATGGCCGCCGTCGTCACAATCCTCGCGCTCCTCAAGTGGACGGTTCCCGCATTCGAACCGTTCATCAGTCGCCAACACTTCGACTTTATCGGGCGCATCTGGCTGGTTCTCGGCCTGGCGTGGGGCTACCTGTACTTCAACGAGTTCTTGCCCGACTACTACACGCACGCGGTCAACAAGGGCGACTACATGCACTGGCTGGCGTTCGGGCGTTTCACGTACATTTTCTGGGGAATGCTGCTGTGCAATCTGGTACTGCCGTTTGTTGCCCTGAGTTTTCGGGAGTTTCGCCAGAATATTCTCGCGATGTTCGTGCTATCGGTCATCAACCAGTGTGGCATGTATTTCGAGCGCATCAACATCGTGATCGGCGGACTCGAGGTCTGGAATCCGCTGGCCAGCAACACGGGACTGTATTTTCCCACCTACACCGAGGTCAGCATCGTGCTGATGACGGTAGGCGCCGTGATTCTCGGTTACATGCTGTTCATACGCTACCTGCCCATTGTTCCCATCTGGGAACTGCTGGAGACGCAGTCGCGACAGACGGTGACCGAGGTGGCGGGCAAGAAGATCTACTTTTTCAAGTCTGGAGACTAGCCGATGCGGATCAGCGCAGAATTCGACGACTGGCAGTGTGCCCTGGCGGCGGCGCGTGAACTTGCCGAGACACGAGCGGTCGAGGCCGAGGACGTCGAGATCCGGTCGGCCTGGCCGCTCTACGAAGAGGCCCTGCCGCCGCACTTTGACCGCCCGATGCGCATTCGAAACCTGGTGAGAGTGCTCTGGGTGTTTGGCGCCATCGGCGGTCTCGTCATGGTCTGGTACTGCCAGGTTGACTACAAGATCAATACGGGGGGGCAGCCGCTCGTGCCGTTGCCCCTCGACGCCATCGTGGCATACGAGTGCGCGCAGTTAACCGCGCTGGTGATGACTGCAGTGCTGTTTTTTAGCGAGACCACGGTTTTTCGGGCGCGTCCGAATCCGCCCGAGGAAGACCTTGGCGTCGCCTGCGGCATGACGGCCGTGGTGGTGAGCGGGGAAGGTGCCGAAAGCGCGGGCCGATTTCTTGAGGGCAGGGGAGCCCGTGTCGTCCGCACGTTTCGTTCGGTGGTCGTTCTTCTGCTGGCGGCGGTGCTGGCGGGGGGATCGACGGGTTGTGCGGTGCGCATGCGCACGCAGACCGGACACGGCATCTCCCTGAGCCTGACGGGACACCTCCTGGCGCAGCCGATCAAGGACCAGGAGAACGAGAACGCGGATCACGTGACCGGGGTCCTCAGCATGCCGTCCGCGCGAGATGCGGATCTCGTTGCCGTGCCTGAACCGTATGGTCGCATCCTGCCGCCGGACGAGCTCGATCAACTGGCCACGCGTTATCCGGGGCGCAACACCCCCCCGCCTCTGCGTGGCCTGGCGAACCCTGTGCCGGATACCGTGCGCGAGGTTGCGATGGGAAAGCGCCTGTATCAGGACAACTGCGCGTTCTGTCACGGCGCGCGCGGGAACGGCGACGGGACCATCGCCCCGCTGTACGCAATTCCGCCCGCGAAGCTGACCGACCCGAGTCGACTGCCTCCGAACCTCGCGCCACTGCTGGGCGGAAAGCGCAGCGGTCTGACTGATGCCGACATGTTCTGGATTCTTACCGTCGGGCCGCCGTCAAACACCAGTGCGGACGCTCCGTCCATGCCGCCGTTTGGTTCGAAGATGGCGGCGGTCGATCGCTTTGCCATCGTGCGCTACGTCCGCGAACTGCAGCGCGAGGCAGGGGCGAAGATTCCGCCGCCGACGGGGGCGAACCCGTAGCCTGCGCGGGACGTCCCTGGTCGGTGCGTGCGCGTCCCCGGTCGGTGCGTGCGCGTCCCCAGTCGGTGCGCTCCGCCGACTACTCCGCGGGGCGCGAGGAACGCGCCGCAGCACGACTCACCACGCGCGCCAGCATTTCCGCGCTCACGTTTCCTCCGCTTGCCACCACGCACGCCCCCTCGCCGCCAGGCAGGACGCCGCTCGTGATGGCTGCGGCGGCGAGCGCGCCAGTGGGTTCGACCACCAGCTTCGCGTGCTCTGCCAGAAGCCACATCGCGTCGAGCAGGGCGTCATCGCTGACCGTCACCACGTCGTCGACGCAGGCGCGGATGAGTCCCAGGTTGCGTTCGCCGACCGCCAGCGTGCGCGCGCCATCGGCGATGGTGGTGGGGGGAGCGGTGAGGGTGATGCGCGACTGTCCCCGAAAGGACTGCTGACCGTCGTTTCCAGCCTCGGGCTCGACACCGATCACACGCACCCCGGGTCGGAGGGTGCGCAGGGCGAGGGCGACGCCGGCGAGCAGTCCGCCGCCGCCCAGCGGAACGACGACCGTGTCGACTTCGGGAAACTGTTCGACGATTTCGAGCCCCACGGTGCCCTGCCCGGCAATCACGTGGAAATCGTCGAACGGAGGCACGAGCGTCATCCCGCGCTCCTCTGCGATTCGGGACGCCACGGCGGTGCGCGTTTGAACCGTCACTCCTCGCGTGATCACTTCGGCGCCGTGGGCGCGTGTGGCGGCGACCTTGTGCGGCAGGGAGTCGTCGGGCATGACGATGACGGCAGGGATCTGTGCGATGCGCGCCGCAATGGCGACACCCTGCGCGTGATTGCCGGAGGAAAAAGCGACCACACCTCGCGCGCGGATGTCCGCAGGAATCGAAAGAACCCTGTTCAGCGCGCCGCGGATCTTGAAGGCGCCGCCCTTCTGGAGCGACTCGGCCTTGACGCGAAAGCCGAGCGCCGGACACGCACACACCGGGGTACGGTACACGTTTCCCCTGATCCGCTCGGCGGCGGCGCGTACGTCATCGATGGCGGGCAGATCCACGGCGCCGGCTCGGATCACGGGGCGTGGGCGTCTGGAGTCAGTGTGAGTGGCCCGGGAGCAGCGACGACGCCGCCGGCGCGGGCGGGTTCACGGGAGCGTGCGGCGGGACGTGAGCAACCGACTGCGCGACCGCCGACGTGGAACCGTACAACTGGTTGCACAGGTCGGCGAGGCGATACGCGGCGATCGCCACGTTCTGGTTCATGGTCTGCTCGATGCCAGCCAGGCGCGGGTCACTGGGTTGCACGCTTTCCCCAGGCGTGAACTCGCCCCAGATGTTGACGGCCTCGTTGCTGAGCGTCTTGACCCAGTCTTGCGGATTCTGGTCCTGCACCTGGGTTTCAAAGCGCGCCCGTGGGAACTGCTGTTGAAGCGACTCCGCGCGATTCTCGATCCAGGCGCGGCTGTCGGCGGTCAGCGGGTCGGGCAGGTACTTGTAGTTGTTCTCTTCTGCGCCAGAAGCGTTGACGCCAGCGCCACCCTCGTCGAGCAGTTCGTGGAGGTTGTTGTCATACTTGCCAGCGCTTCCCCAGGTAAGGTTGAAGCGGTTGCCGCCCCCGTCGCCATTGGGGAACTGCGCGCTGTAGTAGTCGACCACGTGTCCGGGCTGCGCGCCGATATCACCATAGAGGTGGGTGGTCCAGCGCAGGGCATCGGCCTGCATGTCAAGCGAGGAGCTCGGGTCCT
>JAJXVI010000027.1 GCA_021782195.1 bacterium
TCATCGGGTGTGCAATGGGATGGTTGTCAGCACCGAGCACGCCCGTCACGCCGGGAGCCAGTGTCTTGGGCAGCGAAATGGCGCCCTTGTAGCTGCGGAACTCGTTCCCCTGCGGGTCCTTGTACATCCCGAACTTGACGCCGAGCGCCTTCTGGTAGTTGGCTGCGGTACCATCAAGCGTGACAGTGAAGGTCTTGGGATCGATGTTCGCAATGGAGAGGCCGTACTGCTTCGCAAACTTTTCCAGGTTGGCGAGCTGCTGCGGATTGGGCGGAGCCTGTTCCGCCGGATCAACCGACTTGAAGGGTCCTGGCTGGAAATTGTTGTCCGGACGCTTCAGCAGGATAGAGACCTGGAACTTGTCGTCTGGCTTTACCGTTGCCCCAGTCCGCGTGCAATCGCGCAAAAAGGGGTTCTGACTGCCGGGCAGTTCCACCCGATCGCTCTGCGGCGCAATGTCCGATTCCGCTGGCGCACTCGAAGGGGCAGCGTAGCGACGATTGACGGGACCTCCAATGGGATCGATCATGCTCAGGCCTTCTCTCCGTAAATCTGGTTTTTTGTCGTATTCAGCGTACCGCACTGAAGTCCTCGACGAAAGACATAAATTGTAAACATCCGGCCGGAACCGACACGACCCGACGGCTGGAAGGGGATGAATGCCGGTGAGCCTAATGAACCTACCGGGCCCGCGTACCGACACAGGTGCGCGCTCTACATCTGCCCGGTTCAAGCGTTCCGTACGCGCACAAGACCGGCGCGCTCAGGCACGGCCATTTCCCGCAGACCACGAGGTTCCCGATTCATGACCAGGAAGTTCAGCGCTCGCTCCACCGTCCGCCAGGACGACAGTCTCACCGAAACGATGCCTCCTCGGGTGCCTTCCTGGAGGACGACCGGCCTCGCTCTTCAGGCGATCACACTGGTCGCCGCGGTGCTGGTAAGCTACATCCCTGCCATGCGCGGGGGGTTCATCTGGGACGACGACACCCTGATAACGGCAAACCCTCTCCTGCAGAGGGCACATGATGTCGCCAGTCTCTGGCTCACTGGGAAGACGCCGGACTACCTCCCCCTCACCTCATCCATGTTCTGGTTGGAGTGGCACTGGTTTGGCGCCAGTCCTGGCGGTTATCACGTCGTCAACATTGTACTCCACGCCGCGGGGGTCCTCGGAGTGTGGGGCGTGCTCTGTTCCCTGGACGTCACCTCCCCGTTCATCGTGGCGATGCTGTTCGCCATCACGCCCATCAACGCCGCGACCGTCGCCTGGATAAGTGAAGGCAAGAACACGCTCTCGCTCATCTTCTATGCCGCCTCCACGTGGACGTGGCTGGCCTTCGACGAGCGCCGCGGTAACCGATGGCTCTTCTACGCACTCTCGATTCTGTGCTTTCTCCTGGCGTTGCTCAGCAAGGCCTCGGGAATCGCCCTCCCCCTGGTATTCCTGGCGTGCGCCTGGTGGCGACGAGCGAAGCTCACGAAGAGCGACGTCCTGGCCACCCTCCCTTTCTTCGCTCTATCCACCGTCTTTTCAGTTATCACGATTGTATTCCAGAGACACAACATCGCAAGACACCTTCTTCACATCAGCCCGCTCCCGGCACGCCTGCTCGACATCGGTCACCTGTATGCGTGGTACTGGATTCACACACTGCTCCCGTGGCCACTCATGATGATCTATCCATCGGCTCCCGTCCAGATTACGTCGCCGTGGCCGTGGATCATTGACGCCGCGGTGATGGCGCTCTTCTACGCCGCGTGGAAACACCGCGACCAGCCGGCGCCCGGGAACACCGACGACACCCTGACGGAAACGCCCATCCTGCAGCCGCAGGCCTCGTGGGGCAGGGGAACGCTTCTCGCACTGGTGAGCAGTCTGGTTCTGCTCCTCCCGATACTGGGCATCGTTCCAATGTCGTTCATGATCTTTTCCCGCGTCTCCGACCACTTCGTCTACCTGGCTTCCATTCCAATCCTGGCACTGGCGGTCGCGACAGCCGCGCGATTCCTGCCTCGATCGGTCTGGCACGGAGCTGCGGCGTGCATCACGCTGGTTGCCGCGATGATGACCTGGCAGCGGGCCGGGGTGATGGCGCACACTCAAACGCTCTGGAAAGATAATCTCGCGAAGAACCCGCACGCCTGGGTCGCCCACTCCAACCTTGGCAACGCGGATTTTCGAGCCGGACGAATCAAGGCAGCCGACCGGCACTTCACCGCAAGTGCGGCGCTCTATCCCTACGACCAGCGCACCGAGTTCAACCTCGGCGTCACCCGATACACGCTGGGCGACATTGATGGCGCCATCCAACACCAGCACCGAGCACTGGAGCTCGATCCAGCCTATCCCAGTCCGCACAACAGTCTGGGTCTGATCTACTACGGCCGCGGTCAATACCGGCGCGCACAACGTGAATACGAGAAGGCCCTGGCGCTCGATCCGGACCTCGCTGAAACGCACAACAACCTGGGCGTTCTGCTCGTCAAGGAGGGTCAGATCGAAGAGGCCATCGACCAGTATCGCGAAGCGTTGCGTCTCCGCCCTTACTACCGCGACGCCTTCAACAACCTCGCGAACCTGCTCATCCTGAGCAATCACGACCGGCAGGCACGGGCTCTGTGCCTGCAAGCCGTACGCAATCGCACGAACTGGGCCCCCGGCTGGTACAACCTTGGATGCGAGGAACAGCATCTGGGAAAGCTGGACCAGGCCGCAAGAGACGTCACGCGTTCCCTGGCGCTTGCGCCGCACGACGCCGAAGGGTGGAACACGCTGGGACGGATCGAGGACGAGCGAAACCACCCCGACGCTGCTCTGACGGCCTACAAAGCGTCCACCACAGCGGACCCCGGCTACGCGCAGGGATGGAACAACCAGGCGTGGATCATGGCGACGAGCCGGGTGGCCTCCCTGCGCAACGGCGCGCTGGCGGTCACCCTGGCGGAGAAGGCAGTCGCGTTGACGAACGGGCGCATTGCAACCAACATCGACACCCTTGCTGCTGCACAGGCCGAAAAGGGCGACTTCGAGCGCGCAGTTTCGACAGAACGGATTGCACTTGCTACAGCAGTGGCAAACCAGGACACCGGTCAGTTCTCACCGATTCGCCAGCATCTTGAAGCCTTTGAGCGCCACCAACCCTGGCGCGAATAGACGCCTTCGCGCGCCCTCCAGGGAACGGCGCGCGAACAAACCCCTCGTGTTCAACCTTTGATCCGTGACCTCAACCACTCGACCGCGAGTCGCACGCCAAAGGCCGTGGCACCGGCAGCGTGCCAGGCACGTTTTTTGCCATTCGCCACGGCGGCAATATCCAGGTGAGCCCAGCGGCAACCCTCAGGCACAAAGGCCTTCAAGAACGAAGCACCGGCAATCGCGCCCGCCATACCCATGCCTCCCGAGCGCTCGCCGATGTTCTTGATGTCTGCCACGTCGCTTTTGACCTTCTCGTCGTACTCGGGCCACAGCGGTAGTTGCCAGATCCGCTCCCCGCTCCGCTTCGAGGCTTCCAACAGCTCGTTGATGAGCGGTTCGTCAGTTCCCATGACACCGGCGCACAGGTCGCCCAACGCCACGACGATTGCTCCCGTCAGGGTGGCGAAGTCGAGCATTGCGACGGGCTTGAATCCGCCCGCGTGATACAGTGCATCCGCCAGTACCACACGTCCCTCGGCGTCGGTGTTGAGAACCTCGATGGTCTTGCCGTTGCCGGCGCGTACGATGTCACCAGGCCGATAGGCACTCCCGTCGGGCATGTTCTCCGCAAGTCCGAGGACGCCAACCACGTTCAGGGGCAGGCGAAGATCCCGCACCGCCTTCATGACGCCCAGAACCACGCAGGCGCCGGATTTGTCGAACTTCATCTCTTCCATGGAGGCCGCCGGCTTGATTGAAAGGCCGCCGCTGTCGAACGTCACGCCCTTGCCGACCAGGGCATAGACTGGGACATCGTCAGCAGCCCCTCGATAGTGGACCGTGACGATACGAGGAGGGCTCGCGCTCCCCTGCCCGACAGACAGGATGGCGTTCATTCCACGCTCGGCCAGCGCGACCTCGTCAAGCACGGCAACCGTGGTGCTTTCATCGGCCAGTTGCATGGCAACGGTTGCCACGAATGAGGGCGTCGCGACTCCGGGAGGCTCGTTGTTGACGTTACGGCAGAAATTCACGGCCTCGGCAACTACCTCCCCGCGCCTGACGTCGTCAAGCAGCTCCTGCGAACCTTCAATGAAGACTTCCTCTACCGTCGGAGGTTCTTCAGTTGGCGTACGATACTTCAAGAAATCATACAACCCGCTCACGACTCCATCGGAGACTGCCGCCCGATCGCAATCAAAGGACGCGATGCCGATGCGACGCGCACCGCTCGTTCGCAGACTTCGTGCGCCCAGAGCGACACCCCGGGCAACACGCCAGGAGGCGGCCTCGGCACGCTTGCCCAGACCGACCAGGGCCACACGGGCAGTCGGAAGCACGCCCAGCGGACGCAGCATCCATGTCGTGCCGGGTTTGCCAACGAACTCCTTGCTTGATACTGCGTCGCTCACGACCGCCACCAGGGCCTCCGCGCCAGTCGCATCAGGCACGCCAGAGTTTGCCAGAAGTTCACGGATCGTCGTAACCGTTTCATCTTCGTACACGCACACGATCCAGCCGTCGAGGTCGTGAGCCACCAGGGTGTCTACAAGCTTCAGTTGCATTTCCGATCTCCTTGCGCCGCGCCATTCTCTCGAAGTCACGAGAGTTCCTGGCCAGACGAGCGGCCAGATGGTTGCACCGCCGCGCCCGCAACAACAACAATAACACGACAACCAACACTACCATCCAGACGAGCGGCCAGATGGTTGCACCGCCACACCCGGCTGTCCCGACCCTACGTACCGGACGAGCACGCCCCCAGGGAAAGCTGTCTCAAGTCTCGCACGAGAGATCGGTTGTCGCACCGATGACCAGCAGACGTCCTTCCCGCACCGTCACCCGACCGGGGCTTGTTTCCAGCACGTTGGACAGACCGCGACTGGTGCCCCACCGCAAGCACGCGCCGTCGAGCGGCCACCGAAAACCCTCGAGCGTAACCCCCAGAACCGTGGGACTGAGGGGAACCAGACTCACCAGCCGCCCCACGGGCCACGCAAGCGTCAGCGCGCCGTGTGCGTCAGTCACCAGGCGGACCTCCTCCTGCGCCGACAGCAGGCGCACGGTCAGTCCGAGGTCGGCTCCAAGATGCAACAATCCCACGTTCACCAGCAGATGATCCACCCTTCCCCCAAGCCCCCCCAGCACGACCACCTCCTGAACGCCCACCCGCGCAACTTCGCGCAGCGCCAGTTCAAGATCGCTTTCGTCCTTTGCCGGGGGGTGGCGCCACAACGGCGTATCCGCGGGGAGCCTGGCGAGGTCGGAAGAAGCGAGCGAGTCAAAGTCTCCCAGCACGAGATGGCAGCGCAGACCGGCCTCGAGCGCCATTCGCGCGCCTGCATCGGCAGCCACCAGAAGGTCGGTCGGACGCACCTCGGCACGCACAAAAGCGGCTGGTTGAGCAACTCCACCGGCGAGGATCACGGCACGCCGAGGCGCCGTCCCCGCAAGCGCCGTCCCCGCAGGCGCCGTCCCCGCAAGCGCCGTCCCCGCAAGCGCCGTCCCCGCAAGCGCCGTCCCCGCAAGCGCCGTCCCCGCAAGCGCCGTCCCCGCAAGCGCCGTCCCCGCAGGCGCCGTCCCCGCAAGCGCCGTCCCCGCAAGCGCCGTCCCCGCAAGCGCCGTCCCCGCAAGCGCCGTCCCCGCAAGCGCCGTCCCCGCAAGCGCCGTCCCCGCAGGCGCCGTCCCCGCAAGCGCCGTCCCCGCAAGCGCCGGCACCCACGCCGGCCGCAAGGACACGTCCCCCTCGACCCAGTGGAAAGCGTCCGTCAACGCGCGCGCCACAATCTTCGGGTGCGCAGCGCCAGCCAGGGGACAATCGCCAGGTCGAGGACCAGCACGGGCCCGCGATAGGAGGCGTTGTAAAGGCACGATGCCATCCAGCCGTGTGCCCCCCAGAGCAGCACGCCACTTATCACGTGCACCAGGAAGTTCAATCCGACACCAAGCAGAATGCCCAGGACGATTCTTGCCTTCGTCAGCGATCTTCCAGCAAACAGACCTGCAAGGCCAAGACAGGCATCGGCAATCGGATAATCAAGAAGGAAGCCCAGCGGATTCGTCGAGATCGGCTCGCTGACAAAATGCAGGAAGCCATACACGGCGCCGGCTGCAACTCCGGCCCCCGTTCCACCGATGAGCGCGAGAAGCAGCACGGGCACGTCGGCGAGGGAGACCCGACCGCCACCCGGCGCAACGGTTGGACCGAGACTCCCGAGAGAAAAGGCAAGTGCCGCGGTGATGCCGACCATGGCGACGACAAAGGAACGACGTTGTCTCACTCGATGTCCTCGTAAAGGTCCGGCGCCGTGACTGCATCAGCCGCCACCTTGCGAAGAACCTCGATCATTCGAGCCGGGGAGAAAGGCTTCAGGACGTAGTCACAGGCACCAAGGGAAAGGGCTCGTTCCATCATTTCCCGTTGCTCCAGCGCGCTCACGACCACCACCCGAGCCTTCGGGTCCTCGGCGAGAATCTGCTCAAGCGCGCACAGCCCGTCGGAACGGGGCATCATGATGTCGAGGGTCACGAGGTCGGGACGGGTCCTGCGGTAGGTGTCAACCGCTTCTGTACCATCGGCGGCACTCCCCACAACCTCAAATCCGTTCTTGCTCAGCAGGTCAGTCAGCATCATCCGCATGAAGCGAGCGTCGTCGACGATCTCCACGCGCCATCGACGCGTGCTCGTGCCGGCAGGCAGTTCGGGCATCAGACAGTGTCACCCCGCATTCCGCAGGACCCTGGGCCCTTCGCACCCGGCGCGCAACTCAGCAGGTGGAAGGTCCCGGACTTCCACGGCCCGGTCTGGCTGTGGTCCTGACTCGGTAGGTGTTCATTCCGATCCGGTTGATTCCTTCTACCACGCCCGACTCACGCGGGTCGTTCCGATGATCCGAGCGACGCGTCACGGTGAAAGCGGGTATCGCGCGGACTCACGAAGAGGGATCAGTCGGTCGCGCGTGTATCCAGCAGCAGCGTCACGGGCCCGTCGTTGACGAGGCGGACCTGCATATGCGCTCCAAAGACTCCCTCCGCAACTTTCAAACCGCGCGCGCGCAGATGGGCGCAAACCGACTGATACAGGCGAAGTCCCTCTTCCGGGGGTGCCGCCTTCACAAAACTCGGCCGCCTTCCCTTTCGTGTGTCACCGAGCAATGTAAACTGCGACACGACGAGAACCTCCCCGCCGATGTCGAGCAGCGAACGGTTCATCTTCCCGGCCTCGTCGGCGTGGACCCTGAGAACTGAAACCTTCTCGGCAACCGTCTCCGCGTCGCGCTCGTCGTCACCGGCTGCGACCCCCACCAACAGCATCGCGCCGCGGCCCACACTGCCAACCACTTCCCCGTCAACCCAGACCGAGGCTTCAGAGACCCTCTGATAGACCACGCGCATCTATGCTCTCCTTTGCGAATCGGCACAAACTGCTCGACTCCCCCCTCGCGGCGCCGCCGAAGAGGTCGCGCCGACCAACAGCGGCGTTTCAGGATCGACGACATTGCACCTTCGTTGTGCGTGCGCGCAACGAATCCGGTAAGACCGGCAGCGGGGCTTCCGGAGGGGGGACGTTCCACGCGTTCTTGCAGGTTGCGAGTGCTCCGCAACGCTGTCGCGGGTGAGTCGGCCAGACTCCTAGATTCTGGAGACAGCAACCACGCCCTGCACGCGCAAAAGGCGCTTGATCAGGTCGTCGAGTTGCTGACGGTGGACGATGTCGAGCGCGAGTTCGATCGTGGCCAGATCACGGTGCGTCGTCGCGTTGCATCGACGCGACGGAACTCGGGCGTCGTTCACGATTCCCATGAGGTCAACCAGCAAGCCGTCGCGATTCGAGGACACGACCTGCAACGTGACCGGGAACAGCGCCCCGGCCGACGAAGCCTCCCAGCTCACCTGCATGCGCCGCTCGGGGGCGTCACGCAGGCGCGAGGCTGCCGAGCGACAGGTTGTGCGATGAACGATGACGCCTCGGCCCTGGCTTACGTAGCCGATGATTTCGTCCCCCCACACCGGATTGCAGCACTTCGAGAGGCGCACGAGAAGGTTGTCCGTGCCACTGGCGCGCACCGCGTGGTCCGGGGAACGCCTGGGTTGGGCCGTCTGGCGCTGAGCCTGTTTCGGAAAACGAGACGGATCGATTTCTCTCAGGCGCGTGAGCAGCTGCGTGACACTGATCTCTGAATAGCCGACGGCCGCAAGAAGGTCGTCCACCGTGACAAAATTGCAGGCCACCGCAATCTTCATGAGCAGATCGTGATCGCTCATCACCGCAAGGCTTGCACGAACGCGCCGCAGGCCTCGCTCCAGCGCTGCCTTGCCTCGGGCGATGTTTTCCTCGCGGCGCTCCTTCTTGAACCAGGCGCGTATCTTGTTGCGCGCGTGCGTGCTTTTGCAGACCCGCAGCCAGTCAAGCGAGGGAGTTCCGTGCTTCTGGGTCACGATGTCGACAATGTCTGCGTTGCGAAGACGGTAGCCCAGTGGCACCATCTTTGCGTTCACCTTTGCACCGACGCATCGGTGGCCAACGTCGGTGTGAACACGGTAGGCGAAGTCAATCGGTGTGGACCCGGCCGGGAGGTCGACCACATCCCCTCGAGGGGTAAAGACAAACACCTCGTTGGTCAGCAGGTCGAGCTGGAGGTTCTGGTATTTCCGAGTATCCGTCGAGTCGCTCTGCATGTCCAGCAGTGCCTTGATCCACGGATAGATGTCCTGGGCCAGGCTCCCCCCCCGCTCGCGCCCCTGCTTGTACGCCCAGTGCGCGGCCACGCCAAAGTCGTTATTTTCCTGCATGGTGGTGGTCCGAATCTGCACTTCCAGGGGCTGCTCGCTCGGACCGACGACTGTCGTGTGAAGCGACTGGTAACGATTCGACTTCGGCGTCATGATGTAGTCCTTGATGCGGTCCTTGAACGGTTGCCACACCGTGTTCACCGCACCCAGGGCCGTATAGCAGTCTTGCACCTCGTCCACGGTAAGCCTCACGGCGAAGAGGTCCCAGATCTCGTCAAGGGTTTTGTGGTCGCGCACCATCTTGCGCCAGACGCTGTACGCGTGCTTCGACCTCCAATCGATACGCGCCCTCAGGCCAAACTCCGCCATCTTGCGCGAGAGTGTCTCCAGAACAACGGGAATGACCTTCTCGCGGTCTTCTCGTACACGTCGAAGCTCCTCTTCGAGACGACTGGCCTCCTCGGGATGGAGATACTTGAAAGCAAGATCCTCCATCTCGGGGTACAGCTTTCCCAGGCCAAGTCGCTGGGCCAGCGGTGTAAGGATTTCCAGCGTCTCGTTGGCCACAGCCTTCTGCGTGGCGTGTGGCGCATTCCCCATCGTCCGCAGTTGATGAAGGCGTTCGGCCAGTTTGAGGAGGATGACGCGCACATCGCGCGCAGTGGCGAGGAAGATCTTGCGAAGATTCTCGGTCTGGACCGTGGCACGCCCCCACTCGCGCCCTCCTCCCTCGTAGGCCTGGGCACCTGCGGCGCCACTGAGCGCTGACAGTCGCACCACACCGTCAACCAGGGAAGCCACCTCCGAACCGAACTGCGAAGTGATTTTGTCGCGACTCTCAACCGTGGGCTCGGCGACTCCGTGAAGGAGGGCGGCCTGGAGGGTCGGCGCGTCCATTCGGAGACCGGCCAGGATGTACGCAATACCCAGTGGCGCAAAATCGTTCACGGTCGCCGCAACCGGGGCACCGTCAGCAGTTCCTGGAAGCGTGCTCGGCGTGACACGCACAGGCCCTGCAGAAAGCGAGCGACGGAGCGCCTGACGCAATCGTTCCACATCGATAGCAGGCGCGTAGTCGACGACCCGCTCAATCAAGTCGTCAAAGGCCTTCCAGATCGCCTCTTCAGACACAAACGTGGATCCGGGGGGAGTGGTCACGGCGGCCTCCTTCTTCACAACAACGTACCCGGGCGTAGAACGCCACGCGCGTCGCGGTTGTCGAGAAGGTCAGGCGGTTGCTTCCTCGATTCCCCTCACCCGCATGGCACGAAAACTGAAACTCACGAGGAACGTGGAGGGCTCCATGACGGCCACGGGCACCGTCCGAAGGCGAGCTTCAAAGCCGCCGAAATTGTTCGCGGACAGGAAGTTCCACAGCGTCACAGCGTTGGCCATTATAGCACGGACCCGCCGCGTCTGAAAAGGCACCGCGAACCCGACAGGCAAAGCGCCGCCCTATCGCCGCTCTCCCTCACAGAAGGAGGATGTCGGCAAGGTCCGAACCTTCGGGAAATGGAAGGCATATTTCTCCCCATCCGGCTCTTCCGCAGCTCCAGGCAGGTTCCCGCAACTGGCGTGGCACGCAAACCCGATGATTCCGAGCCCTCTCCAGACGGGACACCGAATCAGCCTGTCGAGCCGCACCCGCTACGAGGTCGCCGTGCTCCCCGTCGATTCGGATGCCTGGGACGAGGCGGCTGTGGCATGGGGTGCACCGGCCTGATGGTGATGGCGCTGGTGATGCTGTACTCGGTGCTCTGGATGCTGAGCGGCAGCACGCCACTTCCACCCGCAGAAGGTTTTGTGGGGCGCCAGACCGTCGCCTTCGCAATTGTAAACCTCGATGATCAGGATCCAGGCATCCGCTCTCTCCTGAAAAACACCGTGGATACCGTGTGGAACTCGCTCCTGGCGAGGTCACCGCTTCCTACCCCGCTCCGAAGCGCAATGGGCGAAATGCGAAACGACGCCGCCAGCGTCTGGTTCACGATCCACAACGTGCTGCCCGTTCAGCTCGTCATCACCTGGGACGAGCTGGCCCGCCCCTCCGGTGCGGCGAACGTTCCGGCGCCCGTGGCATCGTCCACCCCGCCAGCGTCCCTCGCAGCGAGCCTTCGCGGAACTCCCGCCCCGCAAGCGTCCCCTGCAGCAAACCTTCGCGGAACTCCC
>JAJXVI010000028.1 GCA_021782195.1 bacterium
ACACAGGCTGCTCATAGGACCCGTGCACACGCTTGCAGAATCCGAGCAGAAGGACCCCAGATTGAGGACGGTCTGGAATCGCTGCCGTGTTATGTCTTCACTGTCGACGTGGGGAGCTGGGCGGACCGGTACGTTTCTGTCCGCTGTGTGGTGCTGCCCTGAGATCTCAGTTGCGCGGTCTGTTGCCTGCGGGCACGCTTCTGCGCAACACGTACCGGATCGAAGCCGCGATTGCGCGAGGCGCCTCTGGCATTACCTATCGTGGGCGTCACGTGACCCTCGCGCACGACGTCGCGATCAAGGAGTTTTTTCCGCACGGAATCGTCACGCGCCAGGGAGACGCCGCGTCGATCGCCACCCACGGAGCAACAGACTCGGCCACAGCTCCGCTCCTGACTCGAGAGCCCGGAGGTTCTCAGCCTGAAGGAGACAGAGCCAGAGGACGCGACCGACTTCTGCGGGTTCACCCGGACGTAGTTGACGTCTTCCAACGCGGGCTGCGCGACTTCGTGGAGCGTAGCCGTGCCATTGCTCCCCTGCGTCATCCCAACATGGCGGCAGTGCAGGATCTCCTCACGGAACACGGCACTGCGTATGTGGTTTCGGAACTCGTGGGTGCCCCATCGGTGCGCGATCTCCTGGCATGCGGGGACGCGGCCGTCACCTCGGCCCGCTCATCGCTTTTGGTGGACTGCCACGCACTTGTCGAGCAACTGGTTGCCGGGTGTGAGGCCGTGCACGCGCTGGGGCTGCCGCACCTTGGCGTGCGGCCCGAGAATGTGCTGCTTGGAGAGGGCGGACGGGTCGTACTGGTCGGAACGGGCGTCAGCAAAATCGGTTGCATCGATTTCGCCGCCCCTGATTGCTCCGCTGCGTGCGTGGCCCCTGAAGTTCTGCTCGGCTCTGGCGTCGGGCCTGAGACCGACGTCTACGCGATTTCGGCGCTTGCGTATGAACTGCTGACGAGAAGGGCGCTTCCTTCCGCGCGCGAGCGTCTGCTGGGGACGGCAGAGATTGATTTCCATTCCCTGGAGGACCCGTGGCGCTCCCTGCTCGAGTCCGGGCTCAGGCTGCGCCGTTCGGACCGTCCCTCGGAGGTTGTTGCGTGGTGGCGTGGCCGGTGGGGGAAGGCAGGGGACGGCGCGGCGGCGTCCGCGGACAAGCACGCGCCGGCTGTTGCGCGCGAGGTGCTCTCGCTGGCGTCCTCTCACGTCGGGGACGGGGCGGCGGCGTCCGCGGAAACGCACGCGCCGCCCGTTGCGCGCGAGGCTTCGGCTTGCGAAGCAGCAGACGTCGAGCGTTTGTCGGCGGCTCATGGGGAGTCGCACGGCGATACGGGAGAGCTCGGGAACAACCTCGGCGTGGGCGTGACGATAGAGGGTCGAGGCGAGTTCGCGTCGCTCCACGCTGCCCTTGGTGCCGTCCAAGATGGCGACGTGATCCGTCTGGCTCCGGGCCTGCATCGGTTGACGTTCCCGCGTGTTCTTGAGCGTGATATTCACCTCCTGGGCGGTGGCCCCGAACTCTGTACCGTCGCGCTTGGCGGGCGTGGGAGCCTCTCAGACGACCCGAACGACCCCGACCCGGCGTCCTTGGCTGGATGGCTCGCGTTTCGGGGGCAGGGAGACAGCCTCGTGCTTGGCGTGCGCTTCCGTGCGGACGAGCTCGCGCCTGCCCGTGGCGCCGACGCGTCTGTTTTGCCCGACCGGACTGGCGCACAGGTTTCTCTGCCACAACTCGATGGAAGGCAGGCGACGCTCCTTTCGGGCGGGAGCATTGGTGCGCAGCGAACCCTGGTGGAACTGTTTTCGGGTCGATGTACCTTTGAAAACTGCGTCTTCGAGGGCGCTTCGGGCGATGGGAGAGGGGGCCTGGTCGCACGCGGTTGCAGTGAGGTTGTCGCGACGTCCTGTGCGGCATCGGGGAACTTTTTCGGCTTTATCGCTGTGGAACAGGCAAACTTGACGGTACAGGACTGCACCGCGCACGACAATCGTGCGGCCGGACTGGCCTGGTTCGACGACACGAGCGGGCTTGCGAGTCACGATCGCGCATATGCCAACGGGGTGTGCGGGATCATGGTCGGGGGGCAGGCACAGCCCGTTCTTGAGGGCAATCGTCTTGAAGAGAATGTTCAAGCGGGACTGACCTACGTGGAGCACGCGTCGGGCAATGCGTGGTACAACGAGTGCCGCGCGAACGGAGAACACGGCATCGTGGTGGGGGGCGAGGCGCGTCCGACGCTTGACAGCAATCAGTGCGAGGAGAACTGGGGGAGTGGCATTGCCTGCGTCGACGAGAGCGTGGTCACGGCAGTTCGCAATGAGTGTCGGGCCAATCACGGCTGCGGAATTCTGGTCGACGACAATGCGCGCGTGCTTGTCGAGGAGAATGCCTGCGGGTCGAACGCGGAGAGTGGACTGTGTTTCGCGGGGGGGGCGAGCGGTCAGTGCCGTTCAAACGAGTCAACGGCGAACGATTCCCACGGAGTACACGTTCAGGACAGTGCGCTGGTGAAATGCACCTCCAACCGTGTTCACGACAATGCCCAGGACGGGATTGTCTTCGAGGGCGACGCGACAGGTCTGGTCGCTCATAATTCCCTTTCCGCGAACGGAGAGAACGGAATTCGCGTGGCGGACGGAGCCAGGCCGGCACTGGAGGGCAACGAGGTCCGAAAACATTCTCGGGCGGGCCTGTTTGTGGGGGGACGTTCGCGCGCAACCGCGCAGGAGAACAGTTTTGTGGGCAACCTCTACGGGATCTATGTCGACGAGGCTGCCGAGCCGACCGTGTTCTCAAACCGGTGTCTGGAGAATCGTGCGTCTGGCATCGCCTTCTTCGGTCGTTCAGGCGGAACGGCGCGAGAGAACGAACTGCGCGGAAACGTTCATGGAGTGTATGTAGATGAGGAGGCCACGCCTGTCCTGGAACGCAACCAGGTGGTGGCAAACCAGGAGAACGGCATTGTCTGGTTCGGGCAGGCGCGGGGACAAGCGACCGCCAACGAGGTTGCCGAGAATCTTGAGGCCGGCCTGGGTGTGTATGATTCCGCTTCGCCGGATGTGCGCAACAACCGCTTTTACAATAATCGTGCAAGCGGCATCTGCTGTGCGGGAAACAGTGAAGCCGTGATTGTGGACAATCAACTCCTGGGCAACAAGCAGCACGGTCTGGAAGTGAGCGGGTCGGCGCATCCGCGGGTCGAGCGCAATCACGCTCACGGGAACGCCGGCAACGGCATGATCTGGACGGATCTGGCATCCGGACGCGTGGAGGGGAACGTCTGCGAGAAGAACGCTGCCTGCGGGATGGAAATCTGTGGCGAGGCCTCTCCCGTGCTGGAAGGAAACGAGTGCATCGCCAATGAGGCGGGTTTCCTGTGGCGCGGGCGTGGCGCGGGGAGTGCCCGGGGCAACCGGGCGCTCGCCAATCGTCGTAACGGTTGCGCAGCATACGAACACGCTCGGCCTGACCTGACCGAAAACACGTGCGAGGCAAATGGCGAGAACGGGGTTGCCTGGTTCGGTGACTCCCTGGGAACGCTGCTCAGAAACCACGCGAAGCACAACGACTTGCACGGTGTGCTGGTGTGTGAGCGTGCGCGTCCACACGTCGAGGCCAACGTGTGTGCTGGGAATCTGGCGCTTGACGAGATGATAGTGTCTGAAGACGTGGTCTGAGCGCAGTCCCGCCGCTTCCTGACGAGGACCTGACAGGCGTCGTACACGTCTTTCCCTGCCTTCGAGATTTTCCTCGGACCCGATTGACCGGTCGCAGGAAAAGCCTCAGTTTGCCGTGGATCCTGGCTTCCGTGCGAGCGCGAGGGAAAGTGTACCAAGGATGACCAGGAGCGCCAGGTTTCCGGATTCGGACAGGCTCACGCTGTTCATGTCGTTTACGATCTGGCTTGAGGTGAGGGCGCTGCCGTAGACCCGAACGTTCTGCACGTAGGCGTCGCCCTGACGGTTGCCGTTTGTCGAAAAAGGAGCACTGCCGATCCAGAACTGGCTACCGGTGGTCGTTGCGAGCACGTAATTGGAAGTTGCGACCGCGGTTCCGTTGACGTACATCACCAGCGACCCGTTTGAATCGTACGTGACCGCCACGTACGTCCACTGGTTGAGCGTTAGATTCGGCCCCCCGAACGCCCATCCGTACTGGGAAAAAAGTAGCTGATTGCTTGGATTGCCGGTGTAGATCTCATACATCTGATTGCCGCTATAGGACCCGTATCCCACCGAGATCCCTTCCGTGGTGTTGGCAATGATGCCCTGAACATTCACCCAGAACGAGATTGTACGCGCGCCGGAACCGGTCGGCAGGTTGGTCGTGCTGGCAAAGAAGTCTGTGGTGGCCGGTGTGCCGCCGTTGAAGCTGAAGGCCTGCTGTCCGTTCATTCCTGTGACGTAGGTGCCGCTGAAGGAACCGTTGTTGAGCCCCGTGCTGTCGGCTGCGGTGCCGTTGCCGCTCCATGCACTGATGAGCCCTGCGGGAAGGCTCCAGCCCGTGCCAGTGAAACAGCAGCTCAGGAGAATCGCCACACCAAGATTCCTGAGCACTTGCGTGATCGAGCCTCCAGAGACGCTCAAGCGAGCCATTCGAGGCGATAAACTCGGACGCACGAGCACATCAGTTCCCCTCTTCTGGATCCTGACAAATTCTAACCATCGCATTCAAAACCAAGTATAGAAGACTCACGACACGTGTGTCAATTGTGCGCGGAGCCCCGATCCGCGGACGGCTCCTGCCCGCGGATGCGAACGGCCGCTCGAACTCGGGGCTTCTCAGATGCAATGGATGTCTTTCGTTCCATGATCCAGGCGAGCAGGACCCGTACTGTGGGTGACAGCGCCGAGGCAGGGTAACCGGTCGGGGTAAACGCCCTGTTCGTGCAACACGTGCATCACCCACCTTCATGCTGTGTTGTGAAATTGTTACAAGAATGTCTCAGTTTTGGACAGGGTTCGCTGAGCGGACGCGTGAAGACAATTTCGCCGGGGAGTGCGCGCCTTCGGGCGGCTGACCTCTGATGGCAGCACTTGAACACTCGGGAGGCATTCATGCCAAAACGAACGGGGTCGTGGGAACGCGTATTATTCACACTCTGGCTGGCGGTGGCGTGTTCGCTCGCCGCCTCGCGAACTGGCTTCGCGATTTCCCCGAATCTTGTGTTGAACGGCACGTTTGTCGGCGGGAGCGGTACCGTTTGCACTGACTGGACTTTTACTGCGGCCGCATCCGGCTCGGACTTCTTTTATACCACGATCACCTCCGGGCCCGGCGGGGCTACGATTGCGCCGATGTACGGTGCAACAAGCACGTACTACGATACGATTTCCCAGGTAGTTCCCACACAGGTCGGGCAGGGATACACGGTTGCCTTCTATCTGGAGGGTGGTTCTGGGGGCGGTGCTTTCTACTCACAGTTCGGAACGGGTACGGCGCAGTATGCGTTAACCGGCTCGGCCCCTGCCACCTGGACGCTGGAACAATACACCTACGTTGCGACCTCGAGTTCCACCACGTTGACGTTTGGCGGATACAATCCTCCATCATTCTACTACGCCACCGACGTGTCGGTGACCGCCCTGCCCGAGCCGCCCTGCGCTTTGTTGGTCGGCGTTCTCGTCGCGCTGCTGGTGACTTTGCGTGGCGCGTGGATGCGGCGAGAGGCCTGTTGACGCGTGCCCTCGCGAGGGGCGTGTTGACAGGGAGCGAGGGGGCCTGATACAATACCGATTGTCCTGTGGGCATCGTCCCGGTGCGCCACTGCAAGAAGAAGCGCTGCTTCTCACCTTCTCGACGTCTTCGCCTTTCACCAGGGCGTTCACTGACCGTTGAAAGGTTTCCGAATCGCGGGTCGACGGGCGCTTGTCGTACGTCGAGGTCCTGCCTTTCCGAGAACGGCGTGCATCGCCGTTTTTTTATTGGCGATGCGACCCCATCACGAGAGGAGCCGTCTCCCATGCCCAAGATCCGCACCAAACGCGCGGTTGCGAAGCGAATCAGACTCACCGGCACCGGCAAGGTCAAGCGTATGAAGCAGTTCAGCGGTTGCCACCACATTCGCGAGAAGAAGTCTCCAAAGCGCACGCGCGACTTCCGCAAGACCGTTCTCGCCAGTCCGGCTGATGAGAAGAATCTCAAGCGCATGGCGCCCTACGCCTAGGAAGAGGAGGAACCAGGAAGATGCCCAGAGTCAAACGAGGCGTAAACGCACTCAAGAAGCGCCATACAGTGATGAAGCTCGCGAAGGGTTATCGCGGTGCTCGCCACAAGAAGATCAAGGCCGCTCGTGAGGCCGTCAATCACGCGCTGAATTATGCCTATCGCGACCGACGCGTTCGCAAGCGCGAGTTCCGCCAGTTGTGGATCGCTCGCATCAACGCCGCCTGCCGCGAGCTGGAGATCAGCTACAACCGCCTCATTGATGGATTGACCAAGGCCCAGGTCGAAGTCAATCGCAAGATGCTGGCCGAGCTGGCGATTTCCGACAGGTCGGCCTTTGCCGAGTACGTCAAGATTGCAAAATCTCACCTGACCGCTACTGCGGCTACCGCCTGATCATGGGTGTGAGCTGTCCGGTCCCTGTCGAGCCCGCCAGGGGCTTCCTCACGGGTGAGGAAGCAGGCATCGGGCCGCTCCCCAGGCGCCGCATCTTTCGTTCTCCCCTGGTGGTGGCTTTCGGTCTTGGACTTGTTCTTCTTGCCACGTGTGGCTGCCATCGTCCGAACATGCTGCCGCCACCTCCCCTCAACGCCGGGCTGATTGCGGCGCGCTTCGGAATGGGAACCGTGCGCACTTTCGCGTGGTCGGAGCCTACCGATACGATGGCGGTGGGGGGCGACGCCGGTCGTCTCTATCTGTGGAAGGTTTCCGACAAGAGCCTGCGCGCGGTCGTGAACACGCATTCGCCCATCTGCGCCATATCTGCGGTGGGTCCGACTTTTTTTGTGTGCACGCTGAGCGGCACGGTCACTCGATATGACACTTCCGGGCAACCCTCGGCCACCCTTCATCTTGCGCAGGGTCAGCCCCTCTGCATGGCCGTGGATGCCTCAGGAAGCCAGCTCGAGGTGGGCTGCGACAACGGTCACGTGGTCGCGTTCGACGTGGCAACCGGTCGCCTGGTCGCAGACGTGGCCACGGGCAAGGCCGTCCGCGCCATCGCCCTCGCGCCCGACGGGCGCACGCTCTACTCTGCCGGCGACGACGGTATCGTGCACGCGTGGAGCCTTCCGGGGCTGTCCCCTGTAAAAGCCTCGGCCGCGGTGGGCTCTCCGCTTCTCTCCATGACCTGCACGGCCGCCGGCCAGATCGTCTGCGGTGGCCAGGACGGCGTACTGCGCATTCTCGACCCTGCCACGCTGAACGTCGTGAGCCGACGTACCGACCTGCGCGGTCCGATTGTGTCGCTTGCGACGCACGGCAAACTCGTCGCGGCGGGTACCAGCACCTGGAAGCTTGGCGTGTGGAGCATCGACGGTGACCATCCCGTGACGCCCGTGGAGGGCCAGAACGGCGCTGTCTGGTGCTGCGCCTTCAGCGCCGATGGCAAGCAGATCGCGGCCGGCGGTGACGACCGTGTCGTGACGTTGCACGTGTTGAATGCTCGCGGCGTCCAGGAACCCGACGAGGTGGGCCACCCCGAGGCCTTGCTTGGAATGGCCTGCTCTCCGGATGAAACCCAGGTTGCAACGGTCGGGAGCGGTCCCAACGTGCTGCTCTGGGACGTCTCGAGCGGAGTCCTGACGCATCTTGTCACCATTCCCGGAACCATGGGTGACGCCCAGACGGTCGCCTGGACCCGCAACCACCTTGCAGTCGGCTACGAAGACGGCAGTGTCTGGTTGCTCGACAGCAACTTCAAGCCCGAGGCCGTGGGCCATCACACCAACGAAGTGACTGATGCAAAGTTTTCCCCCGATGGGAAGACGCTGGCGACTGCGGGATGGGATCGCGTGATCAGGCTCTGGAAGGTACCGTCAGGCGCCGCAACGGGCCAGGTCGGTGCCTTGCAGCCGCTCGGCGTGCTTACAGGTCACGGGAACGGGGTCTCTGGCATCTCGTTCTCGCCCGACGGCAAGCTGCTGGTGTCGGGTGCGTGGGACCAGACGGTCCGCGAGTGGGACCTGCAGACCATGAAGTGTCTTCACACCTTTACGGGGATTGATGGTCCCGTGTTTGCGGTGGCCTTTGGACGTCGCAGTTCCACGGTTGTCGCCGGCGGATGGCACGGCCAGGACTGGGTCTGGGACCTCAACAGCCACAACATCCTCTTCCAGCGCGACGATCTTCAGAAGGACGCCATCTTCAGCCTCGCCTATTCGCCAGGCGGCAGGTTCCTGGCGAGCGGTTCGGCCGACCTGAGTGTCGAGATCTTCGACGTGCTCTCGAACATGTCGCCGGTCAACCACATCGCGGGTTTCCGTGGTGTGGTGCGCGGACTCGCGTGGCTTTCCACGGGAGGGTCCGGAAAGAAGACGCTCGACGGGCGCAAGCTCGTCATCGGCACCCTGGACGGTAACCTGTTCTTGCAGGTGCTGTCGCAGACCGGGGCTGAACCGGGCTTTCCACCGCCGCCCGAGAATCCAGGGACGTTGACGCCGGGCGCGTCGCCCGCGGTTGCGCCTGTAGCGTCCCCCGCGGTTGCGCCTGCGGCGTCCCCCGCGGTTGCGCCTGTAGCGTCCCCCGCGGTTGCGCCTGTAGCGTCCCCCGCGGTTGCGCCTGCGGCGTCGCCTGCGGCGTCGCCTGCGGCAAAGCCTGCGCACTGATCCGAAAGCGCCGCCCCCGGCGAAGCGGCGGTGTCCCTCCTTCAGGGAGACACGTGACGCGTGCCGAGGGCGGCGCTTTCTGCTCTTGCCTCGTCGCCCTGGATTCTTGCGCTATCTGAGCGCCCGACCGGCCAAACGCCCGGTGGACCGACGAGCCTATTTCTGCGCGGGAGACGTGGTCGGTGAAGCCGGTGTCTTGTCGCCAAAGACCGAACTGTCGAGCCCCGTGTTGAACTGATAATTCGTGTAGTCGGCGTTCAGGGTTGCGGTCAAGCTGCCAACGCCCGGGAACGACAGGTTGGCCTGCATGTTTCGCAGCACGATGTAGCCTTTCTGGCGGCGCCAGTGGAAGGTGACGTCAATCTGACCGTTTTTTGTGTAGGAGTAGAGGCGGCGGGTGGACGTGAAGTTCTTTTTGTCGACCCAGACCGTTTCGCCGCGGAAATCGCCCTCCGCTCCCTTCTTGTCGAGGCGCAGAACGTAGTGCGGGCGCCCGTTGATCATGGCATCCGGAAGCATCGTCGCGTTGTAGTCGGCCAGGTGGATCGGCCGGTAACCAAGCATCTGCTGGTAGCGCTTGAGCAGGTCGGGCAGGTCGTTTAAGTCGATGCGGTAGTGGTTGGGAGCTTTGTGGTACGACTTGCCGTGCAGATTGAGCGGCACTGAGAGGATGGGACCAAGGTGCGCCTCTCCTGAGATCGTCACGTCGGAGGTGAAATCCTTGAGTTTCGGGTTGAGATGTTCAGTGCGGTGCACGATCATCTGAATCATTTTTGCCTGTGCGTCGGACGACGGCGTCGACGATGGGGAGGTGCTCGGCGATCCGCTCGGTTGAGGCGATGCGGACCCGCTCGGTGTCGGTGAGGGGCCCCCGGTGTTCGGGGACGGGGACGCGCCTGGCGCGGGGGAAGCGCTCCCCGCACTCGGGGAAGCGCCAGGGACCGGGGCCGCGCTCGGCGACGTGCTCGCTGTAGGAAGCGCGGTCGGTGCGACGGTGGGCAGCGCGTCGGACGTTGACACCGTCGCGGGCGCTGCAAGCACCGGACGCGGAGGGGCGACGACGCACGTACCGGCAAGGACAAGCGTGAGCAGACCGACGGCCGCGGGTCCGGCCTTTCGAGCATTCTTGAATCGCGAGAGCGGGAAGTCGCGGTCTTCCGGGGTTTTCATCGAACAGTCCTCCATTGGTGCGTTGACATGGCAACAGTCTGTTTTGACCCACCGTGCGTCGCGAGGTTTCAGCGTCCGACGCCGTGATACTGAAACCCGAGTCGGCGCATTCGTTTCGGGTCGTAGAGATTGCGGCCGTCAATGATGATGGGGCGCCGCATCAGCTTGCGCACGCGTGGCAGGTCAAGAATCCGATAGGTGGACCACTCGGTGGCGATCACCACCGCGTCGGCTCCAGTGACGGCAAGATAGGGGTTTTCGCAAAGGGTCACGCCTTCCAGTTCCGGCCACTCGCGAGCTTTTTCCATGCTGGCCGGGTCGTGTGCTGCGAGCGTGGCGCCGGCTGCGCGGAGAGCACTGAGGATGACAAGCGAAGGGGAGTTTCGGAGATCGTCGGTGTCGGGCTTGAAGCTCAGTCCGAGGACGCCCACTTTCTTGCCGTTGAGTTCCCCGAGCGCCTGTTCGAGCTTGGTCAGAACCAGACTGCGCTGCTCGTCGTTGATTTTGAGCACTTCCCGCAACAGGTTGAAGTCGTAGCCCACGCGCCCGGCGATGCTGATGTAGGCTTCGAGGTCCTTGGGAAAGCACGAACCTCCGAAGCCGATGCCGGCTTCGAGGAATGCCATCCCGATACGGGAGTCAAGGCCGATGCCGCGCGCCACGCGTGTCACGTCGGCCCCCGTTTTTTCGCATACGCGTGCAACCGCGTTGATGAAGGAGATTTTCAGGGCGAGGAAGGCGTTGGCGGAGTGCTTGATCAACTCGGCGCTGTTGATGTCGGTCAGCAGCAGTGGAGCATTCAGCGGTTCATAGAGATTGACCAGCAGGGAGGCAGCCCGATCCGACGAGGTGCCAATCACCACGCGATCGGGCTTCATGAAGTCGTGGATGGCGCTCCCTTCGCGCAGGAACTCGGGGTTCGAAGCCACGTCGAACGAGATGCCCGCGCGCACGTGCTGGCCGATGGTACGCTGCACCCACTGTCCCGTCTGCACGGGTACCGTGCTCTTTTCGACGATGAGGCGGTAGTCGTCCAT
>JAJXVI010000029.1 GCA_021782195.1 bacterium
GTTCTTCGAGTCGAGCAGTCTTGATTTCCAGCTCCTTTCGAAATGAGCGGAGTTCCGCAGCCATGTGGTTGAAGGAGGAGCTGATTCGGACGATTTCGTTGGTGGAAGGGATGTCTACGGAAACGTGAGCGGAAAAGTCTCCTTTCCCAATGCGTTCTTGCGCTGCCAGAATGAATTCGAGGGGACGGTTGATGGCATTGCTCGTCCAGATGGAGATGGCGACGAACGCCGTGAGCAGGAACACGAGGGAGAGCAGGACGTTGCCGACCAGCATCAACCGCAACTGGCGCGGCATTTCATTACAGTTGAGCGTCACGGCGACCACCGCCGCTGGAACACCACCCTCTGGCACAGTGACGATGCGGTAGAAGTGGTACGTGACGTCGTCAGAGAGAAGCAGACTGCTTCCACTGTTGATTACCTGCCCGTGTCCAGGGGTGCCGGGGGCGTATTCCCAGAGACGATAGAACGGTTGACCGGTGCTTAAGACCTGCTTTATCGCCTCACTTTCCAGCGAGAAAGGAGCCGTTTCGTGACCGAACTGCCACACCACGTTCCCTTTGAGGTCCAGGACCCGAAACGCGCGCAGGTTGTGGACATGGCTCAAGTACCCTGTCAGTTCGCGCTGCTGCATCGGGTTTGAACGCTGGCCCGCCGAGGGTTCGTTGACCGGCAGGTTCCGTTGCGCCCAGGATGCGATCGCCGAGGACTCCACGAGCGACTGTTCCTGGGTCAGTGACCTGAGCACGTCGTATAGAATGCTCATGTTGAAATAGCCGAGGATGACGACCGTGAGCGTGAAGAGAAGAAAGAGGATTCCGGCGATCTGGGTCTTGAGCTTGAGCCCCACGGCTCAATCCCTTGCCTGGAAGCGATGCACGCGGAAGCGCTGGAGCCCGAGCGTTTCTCCCGGGCCAATTCCCGCTTTGCGTCGGGCCACTTCAACCTGCATCTCGGCGTTGTCAATCCCCTCGATGTCTGGCAGGAGCACCCCGGACCGTGCGCCGCTCTGCACAATCACGCCAAACACCCGCGGGTCGAGGGCTTTCACCGAGTCAATGGCTTCTGGCGCAGCAAGTACATCTACTGTGTACTCCAAAGACTCGAGTTCTTGAGCGTTCACAGGGGGGAAACGAGGATCGCGGGTGGCCGCGCTGATGGCATTCTGCAACAGTTCCTCGGCAAGGGAACGGCATGTGGGGCGGATGGTGCCGATACACCCGCGCAACTGTCCACCGGTCTTGATACACACAAACGCGGCAGCCGGTTCGAGTAGCGCCGCGGGAAGGACTGGGGGCAGCGCAACGGCTTCCTGGCGCGAAATCCACGCTTCGATCGCGGCGCGGACCAGGGCAATCGAGCACTCCGCAACTGAAGGGTCTGCAAGGTTTTCTCCAGGAGCACTGCACGTTTGCCGTGCCTCCCGATGCGCGTCGTGTGATACAGAAGGTGCGGTTGTCTCATCCCCACGGGACGCTGGCGGCGTTTCGGGACTGGCCGTCGGTGTCAATTCAGCTACGCAATAGCCGACGCCAAACGGACCCTCATACGACAGTACCGAGACCCCCGGGCGCTCACCGTGCATGGCGCCGAACATTGTGGCTATCGGACGCAGGCCGCACTCGCCGATGCGCTCGATGAAATCATCGTCGAGCGCGAGCAGATCGGTGCAGTCGAAACGGGTCAGGTCATCCACGACGCGCCGATCGAATTCCGCGCCTCGTGGCTCATATCCGTACGGGGCCGTGGGCGCAAGCCGATGGCTGAGGTCGCCCGTTGCCAGCAGCACCACCCGAGCAGGGGTCGCCTCGATAGCTTCTCGCAGGATTCGACCGAATTCAAAGTGACGTCGGTGTGACCAGGCGGCGATTGAAATGACCACGTATCGGGTCTCGAGACCGGCCTCGTGCAGATAGTAGAGTGGCACCATCGTGGCGTGGTCGAGCCCGTAGGTGAAGTGCCACCTGGAACTGTCCCACTCTTTGGATTGCGTGACCGGAAACCCGGCCTGTACGCCGCGCGTGCGAACTTCCTCCGCCAGGTCGAGATCTCCGCGGAGGGCAACGTCCCAGGAGAAGGCGCGAAACCCGGCTTCCATTCGGTCCGCCGCAAGAAGGTTGAGCGCTTCCCAGGCGACCGGACCGTGCGGCGTGACAATGACGACGGTGTCCGGATGCAACTCGGCGATGTGGCGCGCAAGCTGCTCAAGCGCGGCCCGCGAATGCTCGACTTGAGCCAGGCTGGCCTGCCCGATGGGAGGAATGAGCAGAGGGGGATGAGGGCTCAGGGCACAGTGGATGAGACTCACGGCAAACCTCCCGGGGGCTCCTGGAAGACCTTGCGTGGATGCAACGCTCCTGCGCGCAGGATGGCAATGGCCAGCAGGTCGCCGGCGGGGCTCGCGAGTGCGTACGGGACGTCCGGATCGGCACCGGCGACAGGAGCTTGTTCGCGTCCAGGGGTAATTTCGAGCTGAGCTTCGACCCCTTCAAGGGGGATCCTTCCCCCGTTTCGTATCGTGCTGGCCTGTTGGGCGGAGAGTGTCACCCAGGAAAGATTGTGGAGGACCGCGCGCGGATCGCGGACGTGGGCGGAAACTCCATCGCTTTCGAGCTGTTCGCAGGAGACGGCCTGATCGATTCGGAACGGGCCGTGTCCTGTGCGCCGGAGCGCCGACAGATGCGCGCCGCAACCCAGAAGCTCCCCAAGATCGCGCGCAATGGAGCGCACGTAGGTGCCGGGCCCGCATTGGACGTCCACCACAATGCGAGGAACATCCATCTGCACGATGTCGAGCGCGTCGATGCACACCGGACGGGGAGGTACGGCGACGACGTGACCGGCTCGAAACAGTTCGTACAACCGCCGTCCCTCGTGGTGCAGGGCCGATGCCATGGGCGGAACCTGGGTCGGGGACCGCAGGATGGTTGCCAGTGCCTCACGGACAGCTTCTTGCGAAATTGTCCCCACTTCCCTGGTTTCCACGACTGTTCCCTCGGCGTCGTCGGTGTCAGTTCGCCGGCCGAGCGTGATTTCTGCGAGGTAGCGCTTGTTGCCCTCAACGTGCTCGATGAGGCGCGTGGCGTTTCCCACGGCGATGGGGAGGACTCCGGTAGCCATGGGGTCGAGTGTTCCCAGGTGCCCGACGCGACGGGTTCCGGCAATGCGACGAACGCGTGCCACCACGGCGAACGAAGAGAGCCCGGCGGGTTTGTCCATTACGAGGAAATAGCAGGGTGCTGACATGCAGAGCGGGTTCCACGTCTCCCCTGCATTCCTCCTCGTGATTTCCCATTTGCGGTCCCGTCGTGCGTCGCCCGGGGGGGGCTCCGATTCTGGCCGCCCCGTGTCGTGCGGGTCTCTCGGTGAGAGAGGGGGGGCTCTGGTTCATCTCGAAATTTCACATATTCCGTCAGCTTTTCCCTGACCGATTGGCCCTGCCCATCGGCGGGAAGGATTCTTTTCACTGCTTTCCCCCGAGTTGATGTCAGTGGAGAGACCATCATCTTCAGACGATCATCTTCAGACGATCACCTTGAGAGGTTTCGATCGATGCTACCCAATCTACAGGATTCTTCGTGCCCGTCGGGCCGCCTGAGCCCTTCCCGCACATCTGCCTCATCACCGCGAGCATGGCTTGCCGGAACGCACCGAATTTTCATGCTTTGTGGCGTTCTGGCGACCGTGCTCACTTTTGGCGTCTCTGGAACCGCGCGTGCTCAGGACGCTCCTCAGACGGCTCCGGCCCACTCAGCGACTCCCACAGCGACCCCGCACTATCCTAAGACCGGAATCTCGGTGAGTGGAGCGGTCATCACACCTGGTGAGGTGATGCAAGAACTATGGGGTGCGATAGGTCCGCCGGATCACGTACAGGCGGTGCGCGGCAAGGAAGCGTCCGGAGACTGCGTGAGGTTCTCCTATCGGAGCTATGGCATCTCCGTGCGCATTGCCAATGTCAACAATCGCGACAACATCGTTGACTCGATCCTGGTCCTTCAGAGCAACGTGCGACTGGTGAACGTGCCTTTCAAAGTGGGTGACAACTACAAGACCGTGATGCAGATCTGGGGACAGCCGGACCAGCAGGAAACCGGCTACATGGCCTACTGGAAGCGCGGCGTCTACGTGGCCGTTGACGGCCACGGCACCATTACTGCCATCTCCCTGGTGGAGCCCGGCAAGTTCGTCAATCCTCCCCATCAGAAGGTCGAGCCGGTCAAGGCAAGCTGATCGCGAGAGAAAACAGAGCAGCCGGTCACAGGTAGTGACCGGCTGCTGGTCCGGGGCTCCGACGGGGGCGTGGGGGAGAGACCACGGATCAGTAGGTCACGAAACGATAGTCCACATGCTCGTGACCGTTGACGTCGATGCGCACCGTGTGCCAGCCGGCTTGTACGTGCAGTGGCAACCGCACGAAGAGCGACTGTGAGGCCAGCTCGTCCGCATCGAAAGAGGTCAGCACCGTATGGAACACCGGAGGTCCCTGCGGGTCGCGGCCGGCCCACATCTCGATGACGATGGTGTCCCGATCTGACAGGTTGTGCAGATAGACTTTGAGTCCCGCCACGTCGGTCCGAGGAATCACGTCAGACGGGTCAGGGGAGACCGGATGATAGATTTCAATGCGTGTCACCTGACCGTGCGCGGGAATGGCGTGAGCGTTCAGAGCACGCACCTCGGCCATGGCGATGGTCGGGTCAAGTGGCGAGCGGGGTTGCGTTGGACCCGTTGCCGCTCCCGATTCTGGCGTTGGCTGCACGGGAGCGGCGTTCGTGCCCTGGGTTGGTGACCTCTGGGCGGTCGGAAGAGGGGGCGGAGGAGACATTCCCGTCGGCGCGGAGGCTGTCGTAACGCTGACGGGAGGGTAGGCAAGGCTGATGGTGTTTCCGGAAACACTGTAACTGCCCCCGATGACGGTCATCAAGACTTTCAGGGGGGCGTACACCTCGGCGCCTCGTTTTTCGCAAGAGTAGACTTCCACCTGCGTGGGCGTGGTCGTTCCGGCGGGTACGAACGTGATGGCGCATCGGCGGAGGGTGAAGTCAAAGTCGTTGGCGTGGAACGTCGGCCCCACCAGGAGCGGTCCGACGGCATCGAGTCCTCCATAGACATTACCGTAGTCGGTGAAGACCGTACCATAGAAATCGTGCCCGTTGATCTCCACGTTGACCATGTCGCTATCTGCCCGCGCTGCACACGCCAGGAGGATGATCAGGGCCAGCAATGGCGGTACAAGCAGGGCGGCACGAAGTCCGGTCCGGATGCGGCAACGAGGTGCGCGCGAGACACTCATCTTGAACCGGTCCCGAACAGTCGTGCACCTGCCTCCAGCGCAAGCATGTGTGACTCCACTCCGAATCCACTGATGGTTCCCTGACAGACTGGCGCTATCATCGAGTGATGCCGAAACTCCTCGCGTGCGTGGATGTTGGAAAGGTGCACCTCGATGGTCGGCAGCCCACTGGCCACAATCCCGTCGCGCAACGCAACGCTGGTGTGCGTGAGGCCACCGGCGTTGATGACGCAGAACGCGGCTCGCCCGGTTTCTTCGTGCAACCGGTCGAGCAAGGCTCCTTCGTGATTGGACTGAAATGTCGATACTGCAAACCCCCTGGCCTCACCCCACGACTTCATCCTCGCATCGATCTCCTTGAGGGTCAGGGTGCCATAGATGTGAGGCTCACGGTTTCCCAGCATCCCAAGGTTCGGGCCGTGCAGTACCACCACGCGCGGTTGCGTCACGGTACGTCGTTCATCGTGTCGTCACCGTAGCCGGCTCTGGCCATGTCCTGCTCGTCGGGGTCGCCTTCTGCGTCGAACGCAGACTCTTCATCCCGTGTAAGCATGGATTCATAGACGTCTTGAACGAGTGAGAGCGGCACGTTCCTGTGCACTTCCACCTGTCCAAGGCGTACTGGCAGCACGAAGCGAATGTCCTGTCCGTAGCGTTTCTTGTCGACGCCCAGTGCAGCTTCAACGCGTTCCCAGCCGGCGCGCGCGATGCGGGTGGGGAGATGGTAGCGCTCGAGCAGACTTTCGAGGCGGGCCTCATAGTCGTCTTCAAGCACGTTGAGGGATCGCGCCAGGCGCAAGGCGCCGATCATCCCCATGCTGACGGCCTCTCCGTGCATGATACGGTGGTAGCCGCGAGCGGCCTCAAGGGCGTGGCCCAGCGTGTGGCCCAGGTTCAGGATGGCGCGAATTCCCTGCTCATAGGGGTCTTCAGTAACGATGCGCACCTTGATTTCAATGGCTGTTGCGATCAACTGGCCGAGGTCCTGCGGACCGAGCGCCGGTTCGCGCTGTTCAAGCAGTTCGAAAAGGGCCGGTGACGCAATGCACGCGATCTTCACGACTTCGGCCATGCCGGCCGCGAAGGTGCGTGGGGGAAGGCTCAGGAGCAGGAGCGGGTCGGCAATCACGAATGCGGGATTGTAGAACGCGCCCACCAGATTCTTGCCCTGGGGAAGGTCGACGCCGACCTTGCCTCCGATGCTTGCATCGACCATTGCGAGCACTGTCGTGGGAATCGTAACCAGGGGAACTCCCCGCAGATAGGTGGCCGCGGCGAACCCTACCACGTCGTTGACCACTCCTCCGCCCAGAGCAACCAGGGCGGTTGCACGGTCGGCGCGAATTTCGGCGAGCTGCTCGCAGAGTCGTTCGACCGTCAACACGGTCTTGTAGGCTTCCCCGTCCGGGATCTCCAGGCTATCGACTTCGACGCCGCCTTCCCGGATCGCGTTGCGCACGGAAGCACCATAGAGTGCCCCGACAACCGGATTCGAGATCAACACCGCGCGGCGGATTCCGTGCGACGCGAAGATCGCACCGCATCGTGCGGCGATGCCTTCTTCGATGTAGATAGCACCGGGGGGCACGGACGGAATGTGGATCACGTTTGTCGAAGGCTGCTCGCGCTCGTGGGGAGCAGCTTCTTCGGCAGTGCCTGGGGGCGGAAGCATCATGAAGATATCATTCCTTTGATACAGAGTTGTCTTTCAAGGCGATATACAGTGCTGTGGTGGACCGGCGCGTAGCGGGAAGTGTCGCGCTATCGTCTCACGTTCACTGGAGCCTCACTGGAGCCGCGTCCACTTCTTTTCCGGCGGGTTTGTTCCCTGCAGTGACCGGGCCGCCTCTGTTGACACGGGGGAGAAGCTTGTGGTAGCCTGAGGTCGCTCGGATCGTCGGATTTCCGGACTGTCGCTCGAGCCGGTAGCAGCCTCCCTTCGGGAGTGTGTTCAGCCGGGCAGAGAGGAAAGTTGGGACTGGCCCGTCGCAAGACGGAGGTTTCTGGGGGGTAACGCCCCTCCGCCGCAAGGCGCGGACAATCAAAGTGCCACAGAAACGTAGACCCGTTCAGTCGGGGTGCAACGCCGTGAGACCTGTGAAAACAGGGGCAGCGGGCCGGCCCGCGAGGGTCGGATGGTAAACTCCAGAAGCCAGCAAGGCAAATGATGGTCGCCGCAAGGACCCCGCCAGCAATGTCGGGGCAAGATAGATGACAGTCGCCGGATCGGGCGTGAGCCTGGTTCGTGACAGGATCCCACTTACAGGGGGTCCGCCGATCCGAGTTTCTCCAGTTCCCACCTGCGTCACCCCCAACCTGCTCGCGTTCCGGGCGGTTCGTGCGCAACGGGTGAGCTTCAAGACCCCGTCTCCCGACGAAGCAATGGCGCGTCGACGGGGCGGTTTCCACCCCGTCGCCATCCCCTACCCCTTGATGCGCAGGTAGAGCGACGCGATTTCAGGCGAGGGGGAAAGGTTTAACTCGTTCTTGAGAACCTGGCAGCACTGCTGGTACTGGCGAACGGCCTGCTGGGGTTTGCCGAGTTCGACATATGCCCGCATCGCGTTCAGGTGGGCTTCCTGATCGCAGGGATCCAGCGCCAGCAGTTTCTGGGCATAGTCGAGCACAACCTGTAGACGTTTCTTGTCGACGAAGTGTACCATCAGTCGGTTCAGGAGATCCTGGTACTTTCGCTCGTAGTCGTCACGGTAGTTGAGGGCCCAGTCGCTGTAGTACCCCTCAAGAAACTCGCCCTGATAGATGCCCTCGGCGCGCTGATAGAAGGCGACAGCCTCGTCAACGTGACCTGCTCGAGCGGCCTGGTTGCCGGTCTCGTAGTACCGGTCAAACTCCCGGACGTCGACCGTGTGGGTCACGTGAGGGCTGAGACGGTAGAATCCTTTGTGTGGGGTCACAACCCTGTCATACTCGGGGAGAAACCCATCGAGCGCCTTGCGGATGTGCGACAGCGCGGAATAAAGATTCTGGCGGGCCTTGTCAGGGTCGTGGTCAGGCCAGAACAACTCCATGACCTTTTCGTCCGGAACTTCTCGCTCGCCCTGGCACGCCAGGTATGCGAACAGATACTTTGACTTCCGAGTTCTCCAGTTTTCGTCGCCGACCTCGCGCCCGCCGCAGAATACGCGAAACTTCCCGAATGTGTACACCGAGAGGGAAGGGGCGTTGTCGGTCTTATCCGTCGATGTCGAGCGGGCGATGAGCGACTGGAGGTTGGACCGCGCGGACGCGTGCAGACCGGCAATGTGGGGTGCGAGCGCCACGCTTCCTAAGCTCACCAGGAACGGCTCGAGTCGTTCCTTCGCCCATCCGCTGGTATACGCCCGCACGAAAAGAGGTGCAAACAGGGAACTTTCACGTGCGACCACGTCGACGAGTCCGTGCGTGGTCAGGTAGTCGATCGCCGCGATGAAGCGTTTCTTGACGGTGTCGTGCGGCACACCCGGAACATTGCTGGTTCCGCCTCCTGCCGCGAGCGCGCTCAACAGCATCACCCGTCCGATGTTGGCGTGCGACTCCCAACTGTCAAAAATTCGTCGTGCTTCTTCAAATGACGCGTCGGCCTGCAACGAATCACCGCGCTGCGCCGCGACGAGCCCTTGAACGCAGAGGGAACGTCCGACGAGCAGGTCGCTCAGTCCCTGGCTCGCTAACGCGGCCTTCTGTGCACAGTCCGCGGCAGCCTCGAGTTCGCCTCGCTGCTGATGGATGAGCGCCAGGCCGAGCAGGGCTTCAGCACGATTCGGGCTGCGCATCCCGCCCAACAGTCCAAGACAGTCGTTGAACCCCTTGTGGGCAATGTCGAGCGTGCCATTCTGGAGATAGGTATGGGCCAGCGATAGCAGAAGCCCGATCTTTCGCTCGTCTGAAGGTGGCGGTTCGGGGGCCTCGTCCTCTTCGTTCCCCCTGGCTTGCGTCTCCAGGGTGTGCTGAAGCACGCTCACCACGTCCGGGTCGAAGTGCTCACCGGCTTCGCGGGTCAGGATCTGCAGGGCCTCCTGGACAGGGATGCGCTCCCGGTGCGGGCGCGGACTGATCATGGCGTCGTACGCCTCGGCCGCACAGAGGATGCGCGATTCGATCGGGATCTGCTCGCCCTTGAGCCCGAACGGCACGCCCGCGCCATTGAACCATTCGTGGTGATGGAGAATGATCCGGAACACGTCGCGCAGGCTGGTCAGACTTTTCAGATAGTCTTCTGCGCGACGGGTCGATCCGCGAATTTCTTCAAGCTCATCTTTGAGCAGTGCGTCGGTCTTCTGGAAGATATCGAGCTTGGTCCCGAGGTTGCCAATGTCGTGGAGATGGGCCGCGAGGTCGAGTACCTCCATGCGCTCCTGGGGGAGGTTCATGATCCGCGCGATGCGCAGGCTGCGGTCGGCAACGCGTGCGGAATGGCCCTCAAAGAAGGGGTCACGGGCTTCCGCGGCGGTCGACAGGAGTCGTACCACCGAAGCGAAATCGCGCCACTGCTGTTTGAGTGTGTGGTCGAATTCGCGCTGAGCGCGAGCAGCCTCCATGCTCCTTCGCACGCTCTTGAGGAACTCGCGGTCGTCAAACGGCTTTACGAGATAGTCGTCCACCCCCATCTTGATGGCGCGGACAGGGATGTCCGGCGTCGCGTACCCGGTGATCAGGATGGCGCGGGTGCTCGGGCAGCGCTCGCGCAACTGGGTCAGCGTCTGGATGCCGTCCATTCCAGCCATGCGCACGTCGGAAATGACGAGATCGAAGGTGCGTTCCGCCGCACGCTGGACGGCTTCCATGCCAGACGATGCGGTGGATACCGCATACCCTTCATCTTCAAGCAGGATGCTCAACGCTTCGAGCATGAGCGCGTCGTCGTCGATCAGGAGAATGCCGCCGAAACTGTCTCGCGCTGGAATGGTGAACCCTCCACGGTGAGCCGGAGGAGAGGCGGACGCGTGGCTGGGAGGCGCCGCCCTTCGGAGATTCGCTCCTATCGCATCTGACGTGCGGGTGTTCGGTTTTTTCCTACGCTCAGGAGCCGGCTCTGGACCCGCAGGGTTTCGTGCAGCGGCGTTCAAATCCTTTTCCAGACGCGTGTCCCCCAAAGCCCGGTCCGACGACCGGTGGGCGCTTCTGGCACGCGCGTCGAGACTCGTCCGGTCTGCGACGATCGGTCCGAGCGGCGGGCAAGGCGGCAGCGTGAACGCAGTTGGAATATGGGTCCTGGTTGCGGCGGGCCTCGTCCTGGTTTCGGCCTGGGTGAACTTCGTGTTGCTGGTGCGCGCGCGAAAGCGCTGGGAGCATCTTCAGTACCTGTGGAGCACGGTCGAAGTCGACGACGTCGAACCGCCCGTGCAGGCCGAACTGTTGTGCCGTCGGATTCGCGAGACGGTGGGGGCTCCCTCCTGCTCGCTCTGGGGGGCTGCGCCTGGCGGTGGCGCGTTTCGTCCCATCGCACACGACGGCGACGCTCCCGGTCTGTCCGCAGGCGCCGGAGCGCCGCCGGGTCGGGCGACCCTCCCGGGGGAAGTCCCCTCGGAGATCGTTTCGCGGGCCTGGGCAACCGGTGATTTTCAGGAATGGAACAGTGGGGGGCAGCGATGGGTCGTGCAACCCGTTGCCCCGCGCATCGAAGGCGGCGGGGCGCTTGTCATCCGCCTGGGGAACGTTCCTCGTGCCTCCCTCTACCTGTTGCTCG
>JAJXVI010000030.1 GCA_021782195.1 bacterium
AGTTTCGGACTGGCCACCGGAAAGGCCCAGGCGGCGTCGAGAGGATCGGTCTGGTCGGTGGTCAGCAGTCCTTCCTTGCGCACGACGTTTCCCACCACATTCGAGCCCTGCACAGGGTCGTCGACCGGTACAAGGGTATAGTACACGTACTTCTGCCACGCCACGCCGCCGGTGGGCGTGGTCGTGAGCGCGTCGGCCGACACCGCCGAACTCGCGTCATCGGTCATCTGACGGGGTGATTCCAGGGAGAGCCCGGGGGCTTCGCTCGCGTACTTTGAGTTTGGATACGACCGCACGGTGGACAGGTCGCTCTCCGAAAGGTCGCTCTGAAGCCAGGCGGTCAGGTGTACGAGGTCGTCCTGCAGGCTGAAGGATGCCCGGGGCTTCTCGAACTGTTCTCGACTCTGTCGGTACATGTAGGCCACGGCTCCCATCACGAGCACGGTGATACCCATGGCGATGATCATCTCCACCAGCGTGAAGCCCGCTCGGGTCCGATTCCCGTCCGCCACTCGCCTAGAGGTCACGGCACACCCCTCCGTCCACCACAACGCTCTTTGTGACGCCAGCACCGCGCGCTCCCGTCCCCTCCCTCCACGTCACGGTCACGGTTGCGACGTCGCTCTGCGCGTTCGGGTCCGCGGTTGCGCCTCCGCGCGCGAACGTCACGCTGGGGGTGAAGGTCGTGTCGTTCTCCGCGTCCTCCACGGTCGTGCGAACGGTCACGGGGGCGACCACCGATACCGGTATCGCCAGGCCGTACGGGGTGGCCTGGAGTCGATCCAGTACGCCCTCAGCCACCTGCATGGCGGCCACGTGGTTCGCGGAGAGCGTCGATCCGCGATAGGCCATCGGAAATACCGATGCCACCGCCATGAATCCCATGGCAAGCACGAAAGCGGCGACAAGCGCCTCGATGATGGTGAACCCTCGGCGTCGATTCACTGTACGCGTCCCCAGGCCGTCTGCCACCAACGAGTCGCGCCAACTGCAAACTGACTCGAGGCTGCCTGGATCCACGCGTGACGACAGTATGGATAATTGCGGAACTGGCAGGCGGTCGCGGTGATGTTGCCATTCTCACACCAGAGCGTGCCAGTAACGCGACACGTGCCGCCCGACGACGCCGGGTTGATCGTCATGTCGTGTGCGGATACAAACAGGCCCGTGGCCTGAGCGCCCGTGAGGGAGAGGTGGCCGTCGGTGTAGATGAATACGCCGACGGGCGTGGCAACCGACGACGGGGTTGTTGCGTTCGGGAACCAGGTGCCGAAGTCGGTGTTCACGGTCTGCTGCACCGCGGCGTTGACGGGAACGACCGAAAAGGGGCCGGGAGAGGGGGCTGGAGTGATCACCGGGGCGACCGTGGAACCCGTTCCCTGCCCGATCGTTACGTCGTTGCCGGCAATGATGCCGGAGGTGATGGGCGGGGCCAGCCCTCCTGTAGACGTCGAGTCGACCGCGCCCGCAACGTTGAGCCTGTCGTCAACCACGAGTGAACTGCCGGTTCCGAGGTAGACGTTGTTGCTGACGGCCAGCGAGCCGCGTACGTGAAGCGTCTGGTTGGCCCCGATGATGAGGTTTCCCGTTACTTCCGCGTCGAGCGGAATCGTGACCCCTGCACTTTGCGAACTGCCCGTGGTGGAAGAGGAGGATCCCGAACTGTCGCCCGCGGGGAGGACGAAGTTCCCGGGCAGTTCGAGAATCGGACCTCCGCTCTGTTGCGCGACGCTTAACGGGCCGCCAGCGCTCAGGACCTGGTAGTTCTGTTGTGCGAACTGTTCGAGGTGGGAAACGGGTGTGGACAGATCGGTGAGGGAAAGGCCGTTGAGGGCAGACCGTGCGTTCGAGAGCGTCGCGAGGAAATCCGGGGGAAGGGTTGCCATCGAGGTCGTTCCGGTGAGGACGGCTCCTCCCGCTGAGGCGGTTGGCGGGGAACTGTTCGGTGCCGTATAGAGGCGGGCGTTGACCAACGACGCCGTCGAACTGCCTGAGAGCGTGACTCCGCTGGCGCCATAGACGTTGCACGGGAGTCCGCTATCGTTTGAAAACGTGATCGTGCCGCTCCCGGAACCGGTTGCCGTGCGTGACAGCGTTGCCTGTCCGCTGGCCGGTATCGCAAGAATGCAGGTGCCGGGGGCGAGTCCGCTGCTGCCCGGCGTTGAAACGGGCATTCCCACGCAAGGGGCCTGCGTGGAGGAAAACGTCAGTACGGCGGATCCAGCCGACCAGGAACCGGTTCCGCTAACAACCTCGGAAGGGGTGGCGGAAACAACCGAGCATGCGTCCATCAGGGTCACGCTTCCGTTGCAGGCGATGACGCCGAACGGGAAGTTCGCGTCGTAGACACCGAGCCAGGTTGAGGGCGACTGGCTTGCCATCGATGCGGTCGCGTAGAGCACTGCGTGTCGCGCCGGACACCACAAGCCGCTGTTTGTCAGCGCGCCACCGGCATAGCCATCGATGACCGTCGCGCTCGGTGACGACGGCACTGCTTCCAACATGGAAGCGAATGGGGCGGCCCCGTTGAACTCGCCGGTCGTGGCGATGTTGATGTCGTCCCCATTGCTGAACAGAGACTGAAAAACACCGCCACAGTTAATTGGAATCGCAAAGCACAGCGCGTCTGGGTTCAGGTCGCCCGTGAAGTTCGTGGAATCGTACTGCAACGCGCTCTGCAGGTCAGCCAGCATCGCGGTTGCGGCGGCCTGTTCGCGCTCCCGAGCTTCCATGATGACCGAGAACCGCATCTGCAACTCACTCTGTTGTGCGACCGCAAGCGCGAAAATGAGAAGCGCGAACGTCAGGGAGAGTGCAATCGGCAATACGATTCCATTGCGCCGCCGCGATCGCGCGTTGCGGTCGCCTCGGTGAAAGAACCAGTGGAACACGCCACATTTGTTGCTCACATCGTCATGCAGACGCGTTTCACCTCCTCGAGCGTGACCACGCCGTCGCGGACTTTCTCCAGACCGTCCTGGAACAGCGTTCGCATCCCGTGCTGTCGCGCGGTGCGAGCGATGTCCCCTGCGTTGCAGTTGTTCGCGATCATGTCGGAGATCTCGTCGTTGACCTCGAGCACCTCGTAGATCGCGATGCGCCCACGATAGCCGGACCGATGACACTGCTCGCAGCCTTTTCCTGTAAAGACGCGGGGGGCCTCGATTCCTTCGGCTTCGAACATGCGTCGCGCGACCGGGTGAAGCGGGACTTCCTCCTTGCATCCCACGCATATCTTGCGGACCAGTCGTTGTGCGATGCCGCCCAGAAGCGTGGACGAGATGAGGAAAGGTTCGACACCTCGGTCGCGCAGGCGCGGAATGATCGTCACAGCGTCGTTCGTGTGTACGGTTGAGAGCAGCAAGTGTCCGGTGAGCGCCGCCTGAACGCTGATGGCGGCCGTCTCGTCGTCGCGAATCTCGCCGACCAGGATCACGTCGGGGTCGCTGCGCAGAAACTCTCGAAGTGCCCGCGCGAAGGTCAACCGCTTCTCTTCCTCGCGCGCCGCGACGTTGACCTGGACCTGTACCACTCCGTGCATCTTGTATTCGATGGGATCTTCGACGGTGAGGATCTTGCGGTCCGGCGTGTTGATTTCGGCCAGGGTTGCGTAGAGCGTGGTCGACTTGCCGGAACCCGTCGGTCCGCTGACCAGAAGCATGCCGTGCGGTTGAGAGGTGAGCTTGCGGTACTGCAGGAGCGTCGTCGCTGAAAACCCGAGTCCTTCCAGGTTCATGTCGAAGGTTCCCTTCGGAAGCAGACGCATCACGATGCTCTCGCCATCGGGTACGGGCAGGCAGCTTACCCGCAGATCGAACTCGTGCTCGGACACGCGCACGCTGATGCGTCCTCCTTGCGGGATCATCTCCTGGGCAATGTCCATGTTGGCCAGGATCTTGATGCGCTTCACAAAGGTCGCAGCCTCTCGGCGGGGCCATACGTCCATGGTGCGGAGCAGTCCGTCAACCCGGTAGCGAAGCACAATGTCTGATTCGTAGGTTTCGATGTGCACGTCGCTTGCGCGGATCGAAATGGCTTCCTTGATGATCCGGTCCACCGTTTCGACCGCAGGGCCCTTCGCGTCTTCCATCAAGAGCAGGGCTTCCTGCTCCTCGCTGTGGATGACCGCGAGGTCCTGACCGTGGAACCGCTTCTTTTCCAACCACTCCTTCCAGGGCACGGAGATCTGGCGCTCGGGCACCCGATATACGTATTCCTGCGCCAGTTCGATCAGACGCGCATCCGCCAGCATGAGCCGTGGCTTCAGTTCCCCGTTGCTTGCGTACGAGATGTGGTCGTAGATATAGACGTCGGGGCGTCGGACCGCGAGCGTGATTTCTCGTCCGGAGACGCGTCCGATGCAGATTCCTTCCACCCGGCGGGAAACGGACTCGGGAAGCAGCGATGCCAGTTCCCGATCAAGCGGGAAACTGGCAAGATCGACGTGAGGGTAGCGATCGAGGTCGTTCTGAGTGACCTCATTCGAAGCCACGCGACTGTTCTCGGTGCGTCGCGACCGCCACGGGAGGAACGAGAGCAGTCCGCTGCGGCTGGTCTCGGGCGTTGGTGGCGCCTCGCCAGCCGGGGACGGGGAGTCGGAGCCCGGGAGCGTCGGGGGCGACCACACGGGGGGAGCGGCCGGCGGGGGGATGGCGAAGCGGATCGCAGAAGCCACCTCGGCCACGTCGAGCAGGTCTTGTACGGACGCGATATCCACCGGACGGTCCTCGGGAGCGAGCGCCATCAGTTGCTCGCATAGCCGTGCGAACTGGGGTACGATGCGAGGATTGATGGCGTCGAGTTCGTCGAGTTGCGTGCCGTGTTCGACCCGTTCGGGTGCGGGGGGGGGCTTGCGCGTGCTGGCGAGATAGTAGAAGGTTGCTCCGAGGGCGTAGAGGTCCATCCGTGGATCAGGAGGTTGGCCCAGAAGCTGTTCTGGCGGCGCAAACTGCACGAGCCCGTGGCCTCGGAGGGGTGCGTCTTCGTCATCCTTCTGCCCCATCCAGGCCAGCCCGAAGTCAGTCAACATGATGCGGCCGCTTGCGCTGAGCATCATGGTCTGGGGGCGAAGGTCCCGGTAGATTTTTCCGTGTTCGTGGAGCAGGCGGAGCGCCCCCGCGGTCTGATGCATCCAGTTGCCGAGCACGTGCTGACCTGGGGACCCCGACAGCGTGCTGACCACGTAGTCGATGGGATGCGCCTCGAAGTGCTCGTACACGACCGTGATGTCGCCATCAGCGTCGCGTATCACGTCGATCGTGTGGGGCAGGTGGGGCGAGTCCAGTTTGGAGAGCAGTGCGGCCTCACGCAGCAATTGTGCACGCAGCAGGGGGTACGCGTCGGTGGCTGCGGCGTTGGGGGAGATGCGACGCAGCAGCACCCGACGCTCGCCATCCGCGGTTGTGTCCGTGGCGTCATAGAGGATGCTGAACCGGCACTGCATCACTTCGCGGTGCACGGTGAAACGTTCTGGGATGGACTGCGACTTCTGCAGCGTCATCGGCGCTCCCGGTCTACATCTGTTTCTGATAGGCAGCAGAAATTCCCATGATGGGAAGAAGCACTCCCATTACGAAGACACACACCACCGCGCCGACGGCAACCATCATCAGTGGCTCGATCAACGCGAGCAGCGTGGCAATGGAGGCTTCAAGTTCCTGTTCGTAGTAGTCGGCCACACGTTCAAACATGGTGTCGAGTGTTCCGGTCTCTTCTCCCACCGTTGCCATCTGCACGAGGAGGGGAGGAAACAGGGGGAGCCTTCCGAGGGTTACGGAGATGCGTTCCCCTTCTTGAATCTCTCTCGTGACTCGCTGGATACTGCGGGTCACGACCAGGTTCCCCGCGGCGTTACCGACGTGGGTCAGGCTCTCCAGGAGTGGAACGCCACTTCGCAGCATGGTTCCGAAGGTACGGCAGAAGCGGGTTACGGTTGCCATGGCCAGTAGGTCGTGCAGGAACGGGAAGTAGAACTTGACGCTGTCGATCATGTAGCGTCCGCTTCCGGTACGTCCCACAACTCTCGCGATGATGATCGCGAGCAACAGGCCCGAGCACACGGTCAGCAGGAAGTAGGGGTTGGTCACCACGACCGATGCGTTCATGAGGAACTCTGTGATGGGATAGTCGCGGCGGATATTGAGACCGGAGTTCAGGAAGATGGGCTGGAAGTTGGGCAGCAGGAATGCGATCAGGCAGTACACGAGGATGACGCTGAACACGAGGACGAAACTCGGGTAGGCAAGCGCCATGCGAACCTTGCGACGCAACGCCGTATCGCGTTCCAGAATGTCTGCCAGTCGTCCGACCGTGACGTCAAGAGAGCCACTGGCCTCGCCGATTCGAATCATGCTCACGTAGAGATCGTTGAACACCTTCGGGTGCTGGCTCATCGCGACGTTCAGGGCGTTCCCCTGCTGAATCGTGTTGATCAACTGCCCGATGAGTTTGCGTAGCCCCGGACTCGATGCCTGGGCCTGCAAGGTGGCGAGCGCACGCAGCAACGGCAGGCCGGCCTTGAGCGTGGTGTGCAACTGGCGCGTGAAGAACACGATCGCTTGATCTGGAATTCCGAACAACTCGAGATGAAGGCCGATGCGGCGTGCCATGACAGGCCGTAGTTCGGCGGGCCGGGCGGGTCGCACGTCGACGATCTGATGCCCCCTCGATCGCAGTTCGACAATGAACGCATCTTCGTTTGTGGCGGTCTCAACACCGGTGATGATTCTGCCCTGGGGCGTGACGGCCCGGTACTCGAAGTCGGCCATGGCCAGATGATTCTGGAGCGATCGGGTGCTTTCCTCGTCTGAATGTCGCTCCGGTTCGTGCATGCGCGCGGGTACCCTCACTCTTTAGAGAAGGGTCCCCGTCGCCCGTCCTCGTGCGGTTTGCCCGCGCCGAAGGGATGGACGTGCGGAGGAGGGACGTGCGGAGGAGGGACGTGCGGAGGAGGGACGTGCGGAGGAGGGACGTGCGGAGGAGGGACGTGCGGATGGGAGGAATTCGCGCCTGGCGGGCGTAGGCTTGGATTGATGGACGTGACTCCACACGCTCCCCCGGTGGCTGTCGATGACGGTGGGCGCTTTCGCTTCGGATGCTACCATACCCCGATCTATCGACCCGATTTCACTCGGGCCGACCTGTCCGACTGCTTCTCGTTCTGGGGGAAGGGAAACCGGCGTGGACCTGGGCGATGGTATCGTGCGTTACGGTTGAAGCAATGGCATTCCTTTGTTGTCTTCAGCGACGACTGGGTGCTTTCGGCCATGATCGCCCACTTTGGCGCAACTTCGCGCGTCCACTGCACGCTTACCGAGCGCGACGGGCGTGCGCGCCACGTATACGAGCGCAATCCCGCGTTTGCACGGGGACTGTCCTTTGCGGAAAGTTCCGTGCGCGGCTCGTCGACCTGGCGCGACGGGTCGGAGTTCATGGTCTTCGAATATCAACCCCAGGCCGGTGGGCTGTGGTCGTTGTCGTTCAACATCCGCTTGAGTTCGGCACTGCTTCTGAAGGGTCAGGTTACCGTGCATCCCGACGAGGCGCTTGCGTTGCTTTATCCACTTGGAACCAACCGTGCGGCGTACACGCACAAGGAGGCCGGCAATCGCGTGGAGGGGTTGCTCACCTTCGGTGCGCAGGAGATGCGCCTGACGATGCGTGCCCGGGCCTGCATGGACTGGACGCGTTGTTTCCCAGACCGTAAAACGCGCTGCCTTGCCCTGGCAGGGGGGGGGACGACGTCCAGCGGGTCGCGGCTCGGTATCAACCTCTCCCAGGGGCTGTACGACGATGCGGAGAACTTTGCCTGGGTTGACGGCCAACCTTCGCCACTTGGTGCGGTCGAGTTGCAAGCGCCCTGCGTGGCGGGTGACCCGTGGCGGGTTCGCGGCAACTGTATTGAGATTGAAGTGCGTCCGGACACCCGATGGGACTGTACCGTCAGAGGGTTCGGAACGCGCCTGACGGCCAGTGAGGAGTATGGCGTCGCCGACGGTACTGTGCGTGTGGGTGATGTGACCCACACCGTGCAGGGGTTGCAGACCGTGAGCGTGCGCCGCGACGCAACCTGGTAAGTCTGGATGTTCGCGACTTTCAACACGAGTGAGTCGAGAAAGGAGGCCTGACGTGCCTCTACAACCCCGCTCCCTTCTTCGCGGCGTGCCCCCCGCCGCACTGGTCGGTCCGGAACATCTGATGCGGGAGGCCGGACTGACTTCGGTGCTCAGACTGGGCAGTAACGAGTCGCATTTCGGTCCCGGACCAAAGGCTCGTGCGGCACTCGAGGGCGCCTTGCCCGGGGTCAGCCATTACGGCGACCCGTCCAACCACGACCTGCGTGAAGCGCTGGCCGCACGCCACGGCGTCGGGGTCCACGAGATCTGCGTGTCGGCTGGCATTGATGACCTGCTTGCCATGGTGGCGCGTGCCTACATCGAGCCCGGTACACCGGCGATCGCGATGGAGGGGACGTTTCCGACCTTCGAGATGAATGTGTGCAGTTGTGGCGCGGCGATGCACCGCGTTCCCTACGAGGTGCCGAGAGTGGAGATTGAGGACCTGCTTGACGCGGCTCGTCCGGCACGGGGCGGGCTGGTATACCTCGCGAATCCGGACAACCCGACGGGAACGGTCTGCACCGTCCCTGAGGTGGAGACGCTCATCGAGGGATTGCCCTCATCCTCGCTGCTTGTCCTCGACGAAGCGTATGCAAACTTTCTGCCGGCAGCGGACCGATTGCCCGATGACGTCATCGATCCGCGGGTGATTCGCCTGCGCACTTTTTCGAAGGAGTATGGACTTGCAGGACTCAGGGTCGGCTATGCCATCGCGGCCGAGCCTGTCATCCGTGCCATGGAGGGCGTTCGCAACCTTTATGGCGTGAGTTCTCTGGCACAGGCCGCGGCGCTGGCTTCTCTTGACGACGATTCGTACGTTTCCGCCGTGCTGCGCCGCATTGCAGCGATCCGCGTTGAATATGAGGCTCTGGGGAGGAGACTGAATGTGCCCGTCGTGCGCTCGGCCACGAACTTCGTTCTTTTCGACTGTGGGGGGCGAGCGCGCGCGGAGGCGGTGGTCGCCGGTCTTCTGCGGCGGGGCATCCACATTCGAAAGCCCCAGGCACCGGCTCTGGCAGGCTTTGTTCGAATCTCGATCGGAAGGGAAGAGCACGTCGAACCTCTGTCCACGGCGCTTGCGCAGGTACTGAGTGGAGGGAGCGCATGAGTTCCTTGCGTGATGCGAAGCCAGTTGTGAGGTGTCTGCGAGGTCGGTGTCTGCGAGGTGTCCGTGCGCGAACCGTGCCAGGCCCCCTCCGAACCGTGCCTGGTGCGTGGTGAAGCTTGCGATGGTGCAGGAGAGGAGGTCGTCGGTCTGACAGACACGCCGATATCGAGCGCTTGAATCTCGCACCGAACGGGTGCTCACCGCGTGCGCAGGGTCGGGCAGGGATGTCAGGGAAGGTTCACGAAGCGACCCCAGCCACGTCAACCGCGTTGTCCGACGGGTGGACGTGGAGTATGCGCTTGTAACGACGGAGTTTTGTTTACAACCCGTTTATGGACGATCGGGCAGTACACGGCTACCATGCCGGCATGGTAACGTGCATTCGAGCGTTACCCCCCATGCGGTTGTGGTTTCCGCTTCGCACGACGGATCCCGTTCCGCGCCAGGACGCACCATACGATAAATCGCACGACGCGATAAACCGCACGATAGAGGAGAGTCGACCCCATGGTGAATCCACTCCAGCCAGCCAGTCTATCACAGGCCCGACGTGCCGACGGGCCGGTTTCGACGCCAGCTCCGCCTTCCGCGCCACCTTCGGCGCCCGAGCCCCGGGACATTCTCATCAGCAGGAACGCTCAGGATGAGACGGTGTTTCCTGCCACCCAGGAAACGTTGCACAACGTGACCGTCAACGGCGGCCAGCTCTCCGACGCCAAGGTGGAACTCAACGCCACGCTCAATCCGGCCAAGGACGGCACCTACGTTTTTCCCCAGAGCGATCAGGCAGACCAGACTGCTGCGCTTGTGTTCTCGGCGACGACCGACACCATTCACTCGTTCGAGGCGCACGGTATTCCCATCAACTACAACTCTCCGGACGGCAAACTTCAGACCACGCCCGATGAAGGTCAGGATTTCAACGCCTTCTACAGCCGCGACCCGCAGCCAGGGACACACTTCTTTGACGGGCTTGATACCAAGACCAACCAGAAGATCATGAGCGGCGCTTCCGGTGAGGTGGTCTCTCACGAGACCGGTCACTCCATTCTAGACACCCTGCGTCCTGCCTACCTCTCCTCCTATACGCCGGATGTTGCCGCCTTCCACGAGGCCTGGGGCGACTGGTGCGGTCTGCTCAAGTCGTTCGACGATCCTCGTACCATCGATCTCGTGGCGAAGCAGACCGGTGGCGACCTCAGCAAGCCGAATGCCATCGCGTACACGGGCGAGGAGCTTGGCAAGGCGATCAACGACGTCGAAGGCAAGAACGTCACGGGTGGACCGTACGTTCGCGACGCAATCAACAACTTCACCTGGATCGATCCCAACACCTTGCCCGGGGATGCTCCTCCCGATCAGCTTTCAAGTGAGGCCCACAGCTTCTCCCGTCTGTGGACCGGTTCCATGTACGAGATTCTCGAAAAGATCGAGCAGCGTAACATGGCAGCCTGCAACGGCGACGCGAAGGCGGCCCTCCAGGCCACGGGCGCCCAAGCGTGGAGCATCACCAAGAACCTCATCTCGTTCATGCCCCAGGGTGACTTTACCTATGCGGATATGGCAAAGGCGCTGATCGCTTCAGACAAGGCTGACAACGGGGGCAAGAACGCAGACATCATGCAGTCTGTCATGTCCGCTCGCGGAATCCTTCGGCCTGCTGCCTCGACCCCCGCGCCCCCGCCGACGTCCGCCCCGCCGACGAACGGTGGAAGCGTCTTCGAGATGGCGTCCATGAAGTC
>JAJXVI010000031.1 GCA_021782195.1 bacterium
TCCATATCTCTCGGCTGAGGCCCGCGTGCTCCCTTGCGCCTGAGGCAGGAGGCCAGTGTGCACGAGCGAAATTCGCCGAGGCTCACCGAGTCGACGTTTTTCTCCCGAACGAAAGAGGCCTTGCATGGAACACACTGACCCGAGCGCCCTCCAGGGCGTCGCGGACGAACTGCGCGCACGCCTGTCCCAGGGTGATGCGATGACCTATCACGTGCCGGCCGCCTGGGTCGTGCCTGGCGGGGAACCGGACGGGACCGCAAGCCGCGCCGTCAATCCCTACGCCTTCTACCTCCAGCACGTGGAGGCGATTCTCGGGGCCCCGTCCGCACAGGCCGTGCCTGACGCCCCACCCGCGCGGTTGCCCGGAGACTGGGTTCGCGACGCCGTCATCTACAACGTGTTCGTGCGTCTGACCACCGCCTACGACCATGACGCCGATGGGGTGCTTGGGACCCCATCGGCTCCGACTCCGCAGGGTCGCACGCGCAATGCGCAGGGCGTGCGCGAGAGCGGTACGTTTCTCAAGTGCATCGCCCTTCTCGGGCACGCGCGCGCCCTGGGCGCCACCGCCATCCACCTGCTGCCCGTTACCGCGGTCGGCGCGTTTGGAAACAAGGGCGCGCTTGGCTCACCGTACGCCATCCGCAACCCGTACGCGCTGGAACCGACGCTCGCCGATCCGCTCCTGGACGCGGACGTGGCCACCCAGTTTCGCGCGTTTGTGGAAGCATGCCACCGACTGGGGATGCGGGTCATCACCGAGTTTGTCTTTCGCACCGCCTCGCGCGACGGCGACTGGGTGGCCGAGCATCCCGAGTGGTTCTACTGGATCCGGAGGACCGTGGAAGACCGCCCGGCCGGCGCGGCACCGGACGATCCCCGCTACTATGGCCTTCCGCCGTTTGGTGCGGAAGACCTGAGCCTGATGAAGGAGATGGTGGCTCGCGGCGATTTCAGCAAACTGCCTCCTCCGCCCGCCTGGTATCGCGAACTGTTCACCGTGCCACCCGCGCACGTGGAGAAGGAAGGTGACGGCCGCTGGGGCGGTACCGTTGCTGACGGAACGCGGGTGCACGTGCCGAGCGCTTTCGCCGACTGGCCGCCCGACGATTTTCAACCCCCGTGGACCGATGTCACCTACCTGCGCGTCTACGACGATCCCCCGCAGGGCCCGTCCTTCAACTACATTGCCTACAACACGATTCGCATGTATGACGAGCGCCTGGCCCGCCCGGAGCACGCAAACCAGCCGCTGTGGGAAGCCATCCGCGGTATCCTGCCGTACTTTCAGCGATCCTTCGCGATTGACGGCTGCATGGTCGACATGGGGCACGCGCTTCCTCACGACCTGATGGACGGCATCGTGACCGAGGCCCGCGCCCATCATCCGGATTTTGCCCTGCTCTCGGAGAACTTCACGATTGACGACGCAAGTCGCCGCACCGGCTACAACGCCGTGCTGGGCTACCAGTTTCGCGCGGTGGAAAGCGCCGGCGAGATGCGTCGCCTTATCGAGCGGTGCTGTCTCGAAGGGTTGCCGTTGCCCGCGTTTGGCACCGCAGAGACGCACAACACGCCGCGCGTTGCAATGCGGGATCGTGGCGCGGCGTTCTGTCGCGCAGTGTGGCTTGTGAACTGCCTGCTTCCCGACACCATCCCGTTCATCCACGCAGGTTTCGAACTTGCCGCCTCGTCTCCCGTGAATCTCGGCCTCGCCTTCACGCCGGACGAGCTGGCCGGTCTTTCCGACGTGCCGCTGGGCCTGTTCGACCTCACCGCGCTTCCCTGGGATGGCGACGCCGCGCTCGCACGCGATTTCGGTCGCATCGCGGCGTTGCGTTCCCAGAACGATGTGCTCGTTTCGGGGCACGGCCCCGCTTCGTTCGCCTGGCTTGACAGCAACGACGCGGACCTGGTGGCCTTTCGTCGCACGCATCCGTGTACGCAAGAGACGCTCTACGTCGTGGCCGACTGGCGTTGTCGGGGTCCGCGGGTGGTGACCCTGCGCGGCTTCGCTTCGGCCGTGGAGGACGTGCTGAGCGGGCGCGTCTTCGAGCCCGAAGAGGGCGTCCTCTCCCTGTTGCTTGACAGTGGTGAAGGGCTGTTGCTTCGTCCGGGGAGCAGCGCATCGTCCGGTGTTTTCCCCCGCCTCGGACAGGCGTGACGGTACGCACGGGAACACACTTTTTTTGAGTGCGTATCTCGTGCCTGCGGGCGCAGGGAATTTCAATGCTTGCGTGGAATCACCGCGGGCCAACAGCGTTTGCATGGAGGTCCTCGTAAAATGGCCCATATCATTGCAGAGCCGTGTGTCAACACCAAGGACACGGCCTGCGTAGAAGTTTGCCCGGTCGAGTGCATCCACCCGATGAAAGACGAGCCGGGGTTTGCCGAAGCCGATCAGCTCTATATCGATCCCGATGAGTGCATCGACTGTGGTGCCTGCGTGTCGGAATGCCCGGTCGAGGCCATCTTCGCCGAAGAAGATCTGCCCGAGAAATGGGCTTCATTCAAGGCAGTCAACGCGGCCTACTTCAAGAAGTAGGGTGCTCGCCGACCAGTAGCACGAACAGGTCGTTCGTGTTGGTGCCGGTGCGCTCGCTTTCGAGCAGGTCGTTGATCTGATCGAAGAAGCTGAACGCATCGTTGTTTTCCAGAAACGCGCGCGCGTCAAGGCCCATGGCCCTGGCGCGCGCGCTTGTATCTCCGTCGGCAAAGGCCCCTGACGCGTCGACGTCGCCATCGCGCCCGTCGCTGGCCGCGCACAGCGCCAGCACTTCCTTCAAGCCTTCCGCAGCCACGGCAAACGCGAGCGCGGCTTCCTGGTTGCGTCCTCCGCGCCCGGTCCCTCGCACCGTCACGGTGGTCTCCCCGCTGCCGATAAAGGCGCGCGATCGAGGTCCGGGTGCGACCGTCCGCGTCCTCTCGCCAGGAAGGGGCGCGTACGCCGCTCGCGCACCGCACCCCTCCGGCTCGCGCGTTCGCCGCGCGAGCTCGGCAAGCACCTCGCCCGCTTTCCGGGCCTCGCCGGTGATGGCCTCTTCCAGGAGCGTCGTTTCGTAGCCGAGTTCACGCGCGGCTGCCGCGGCGGCACGGGCCATCTGGCGATGATCGCCGATCACGAGGTGTGGAACGGTCGTGCGTCCCCCGCCTTTGGCCACATCTTCCCCCGCTTTCGCTTCGCACGCGTGGACGCGTTGCTCGAGACGTGCGCGGATCGTGGGGGGTGTGCGATCCCAAAGCGCGCGCGCAACCAGTACTCCGTGCGCGTTGCGCGCGAGACCGGGGGGCGCGGGCACGAACGGTGCCGACCCGATTGTCTCGAGGGAGTTTCCGATGACGTCGGAAAGAACCAGCACCTCAGCGTGCACGCCTCGAGGGAGGAGTCTCCCGAGACCGCCTCCCTTGATGCACGAGATGGCGCGCCGAACCGTGTTGACTTCCTCGATGGGGGCTCCGCTTCGCAACAGGAGTTCGTTGAGGTTTACGAGATCGCAAAGCGACACCCCGGACGGGAGGGCTTCGAGCATGGCAGACGCTCCCCCGCTCAGCACGAACAGAATCAGGTCGCCGGCTTGCGTGGCGGTGAGGAGAGAGACCAACGCGCGCGTGGCCGACAGGGTGCGCGCATCGGGGACGGGATGCGCCGCTTCGAGCACACGCACGGTTCGCGGGCGGGCGCCATACCCTGTCCGCGTGATGCAGAGTCCGTCGGAAATCGCGTCACCGAGCACATCTTCCAGGCCGATCGCCATCGGCACCGAGGCCTTGCCGGCCCCGAGGACGATCACGCGTCGGAACGCTTGCAGGTCGATCTGGCGACCGCCAAGGTCGAGCCGCTTCCCTTCAATGTGTACGGCGTTTCGCACGCAGGTCCGGCCGTCAACGGCCCGGAGCGCGGCCTGGTGGATGAGCCGGGCGTGCGCGCGGAGCGTGCACAGGGCACCCGGATGCGCACGACGCGGGCCCGGATGCGCGGGCATGTCAGGAGCGGTCATGATGACATGATAGTGGCGCGTGCATGGCCCGCGCAAGTGCGAGCCTGACCTGGCGCTCCATGCAGGCACGCGCGATTCGATGCGCGAAGGGACAGACGAGGGCCGAGCGGACCGCGCGTGGGGAGCTTCGTGCGCAGTATCGCCGACCTCTGACAGGGAAGGTGCACCTGCATTCAGGGGGGTAGCATCAGAGAAGCCTCGAGAAACCGTGGGCGTGTTGCGCGGAAAAACTGCCGGCGGCGAGGTGGAGCGGAGGTGTCCCATGGATCCGGATCATGTGAAGCAGGTCGTCTGGGAACTCTGCGCCGGGGCCGGCGTGCTCGCCTTGCTTGCGCTGCTGGCTGCCGCGTTCGGGCGGCGCCGTCGCGCGCCGGGCGCCGTGGCGAGCGGTGGAGTGGCCCTGACTCTATCGCTCCTGGTGGCGATTGCTGCCCTCGGCGTGGCGTCCGGGCTTGCGCCGGGGACGGGTCAGAGAGGATGCGCGCTGGCGCTTGCCCTGGGCTTTCTGGTCGCGCCACTGGGCGCGTTTGCCGGCGGACTCTGCAGCGACCCCGGCGACCGCCCCGAAGTTCCCCCCCCTCCGGCCTGGAGTCTGCTCCCAGGCCTGGTTGTGACAGGAACCGCACTGTGCGCCATGGGCTGGCTGGAAGGCCACTACGGCATCAGATGCCGCCACCAGCTTGATTTCTGGAACCTGGGTGTTGCCTCGGGCCTTGTACTCTGCGTACTGGTATTGCGCGCGGGGAATGCCTGGGGCGCGGCGGAGGCACTGTGTGGAAGCCTTTCCGGCGCATCGCTGCTCGTCTTGACGCTCGGGTGGTCGGTCGAGATCGCGGTTGCACACTTTTCCGAAGCGCCCACGGCCCCGTGGTTCGTGATGTTCTGTGGCGTGGCCATCCTTGCGGGCTGGACGATGGCGCTCGTGGTCTCGGCAATGACCACGGGTGGAAACGGAAACCTGACCGCGACCCTTGTCAGCGCGGTCGTGATGGCCGTGGCCGTGGGGGGAGTTGCGTCGTCGGTGAGCGTCAACATCGTTCACGAATACAACATCGTGCCGGCCATGAGCGCCGGATTTGTCGCCGCCCTGCTGCTGCTCTCGTTTACCGTGGGTGAGCGCGGCGCGTTTCCCGACAACGTCACGGCAGTGACCGCAATGCTCGTACTGACCGGACTCGCGTGGGTTGGCTTCAAGCTCATGGCCGGCCTGGGCGTTGCGGTGGTCGCCGTGGGTTTTCTGGCGGTCTGGCCTGCCGCGACGGCACTCGGGGTTGCCGCGCCTTCGCGTCTCGGAATGCCCGTGGCGCAGCGGTTCATCACTCTGGCGGGTTCCTTTCTGGCGCTGCTGACGGCATTCAAGGTGTTTGCGCATGTCACCGATCTGAGGTCGGTGGGAATCGACCTCACCGATGGCAACACGCTGGCAGCGATGATCGTGGCCCTGGGATTCCCCATCGTGCTCGAGTCGCTGTTCGGGCGATGTCCGCTCTGTTGCGTGGAAAACCGGGACGGTGCGCCCTCGGGCAGCGCGAACGACGCGAGCCCCGCGATCCGGACCCGTGGCGCCGTGGCGATTTTCTTTCGCGCTTTTGCGCGGCTCGTGATCGTCTTCGGTGCCGCGTTCATCGCTGTGGTGTGCCTCGCGCTGTTTGCAGGCACGGGTGGCGTTGCCAGCCTGGTTCTGGGCGCGGCGGTGTGGGGAATGCTGAGCGCGTCGAGCGTTGCGTCGACCGGCGAGGAAGGTGGCCTGCTGAGCTTTCGCGGGATGCCGGCCGCGCTTCTGATGGCGTGTGTTGCGCTCGTCGCGACCCCGTGGAAGGACGCGCTCATCGACGTCACGCGCGCCCAGAAGCTGCACGTGATATTCGGCCTGGGTGGCGTGGCCGTGCTGGGGACGCTCCTGGCGAGCCTGCGGATCCGCCACGCGCAGGATGCGGGCCTTCCCTCGTGTTCGACGGCGACATCTCCGGTTTCAGCCGCAGCGGCGTCTTCCGCGGGGGTTTCGCCAGCCTGTCTCGCGGACGCGCTGCGCATCCCCGCGCCTCCGGTGCCGCTTCCCCCGTCGCCTTCCAGGCAGGACGCGTCCGTGCCGCCTGACCCTCCGCCTCCTCCTGTGTGACCCTCACGGGTCGGGTTGGTCGGTGTGCCCCGGTGTCGGCGCCGACCGTCGCCGTTGTCGCCTCACCGTCGTGCGATCCGGACTCCTGCGCTCACATTTCCTGCACGTTCTCCTGCGGTGACTCGGGCGGCGGGGAGGACTGCACGTTCTCCTGCGGAGCCGCTGTGAGGACAGGGAGCCAGTGGGCGGTGAACGGGTTCTCCGGATTCAACGCCAGTGACTCGCGCAGACAGGCTTGCGCCTCTTCGTGCTCGCCGAGTCGATAGTGGCACATGCCGATGTTGAACAGGGTCATCGAGTCGATCCCGAAATCGCGGAGCGACTCCTGGTAGAACCCGATTGCTTCGCGGCATTCCCCCAGTCGGAACAGGAAGCGTCCGATCATGAACGGCACGTCCATGGTATCCCCGATGGCGTAGAAGCGGTCCCACACCAGCGCCAGCGCCTCGCGAAATTCGTTGCGCAGCCCTTCAGGGGCGGAGTCGACCAGCGAGTAGACGGAGTCGGCGTGCACATAGAGCCGAAAAAAATCGTGGTGACCGAGGCGCAGGTAGTCGACCCACTGCCGCAGGGTGAGCAGGGAAGGGGGAGGCTCCGCCGTTTCTCCCTCCCCACCTCCGGGGGCGGTGGGCCCGATGAACAGCGTCTTGTCGGAAATCGTGAAGAAGTCGAGCGGACCGAAGCCGTCGATGGCTTCATCGAATTCGAGCCGCGTCTCGGTCATGGAGACGCCGTCCGCCTGACCGAAGGCCGAGATCTGCAGGCTGGTTTCTCGGGGGGACGTGTTCATCGCAAATCCGCCGCCGTGCTCGACGTAGCGTGAAACTGCGTCGAGGTTTGCGGTCAGGGAGAAGCTGGCGCCGTGCAGAACGAGCTGGGGTTCCGGGTTCCACAGCATGTCGGCGAGCACGGTGTGGCTCTTGTCGGCGGCGAGCAACAGGAACGCGTCGCGGCTCAAGCTTCTCAGGTGGTCGATGCACCGCAGGGCGCCCACCGGAAAACCGATCGTCGCGTCGCCCATCGTGTCTCGGTAGGTTTCCAGGATATGGTTCCAGGCCGGGTGATCGGGGTAGGGCTCGGTTTCAAGCGTGCGGGGTTCGGTCACCAGCTTCAGCCCGGTGAGCAGTTCGGGGTCGTCCGGGGCGGGAGCAACCTCGCGATCCGACCACAGCGAGACCGGACAGTCGAGCAGCATTCCGCTGTAGAGGCGGAACAGGTCCTGCCCCAGGGTGTCGAGGACGTAGTTTGCGATCACGACGAGCGGATTGTTCACCGTTTCGGGGCCCAGGACCACGCCCCCCCGTTCGGTCACGATTCGCCCATCGTTCTCGACGTCAAATCGGGCGAGGTCGAGCGAGCCTTCTTCAAAGAACGGTTGCAGGCGAGGATGAGCGCGCCAGAAAGCGAGGTTTGCCGGTGTGAAGTCGGTCAGCACGTAGATGACGCGAAGATCAGGGAAGCGTCGGTGTACGAGCGCCAGCAGTTCCCGGAGACAGAGGAAACCGAAACGGCCCGGCCCGGCCCCGTACTCCACGACATACACCGGCTTGTTGTGATCAAGTCTTCCCGCTCTGGCCAGGTCGGTGATGAAGCCGCGAATCACGCGTGCGTAGGACCAGGCGATGAACGTATTGGCCGTGATGTAGTGGGGAATGGTACCCGAACTCCACGCTTCAACGCCGTGGCCGTCGTAGAAGCGACGCTGCAACGTCCATAGCATCGACTCGGAGAGGCGCCTGGAGGTCTCGACTGCGTGGCCCTTGCCCGCTTCGGTCATCTGTTCTACGACCACTTTCCGTGGATCCCGTCGGGGAATCCGGTGTGACGCCTTTCGGATCCGCGTGCGGGAGGCGCCTGTCGCCGCGTTCGCGCCTGGTCGTGTCGACCGCGCCCCGTGGTGGTGACCGCCTGGGTCAGTGGGTTCGGGACGCTGGCTGGCGCCCCCTTTCAATGGCTGTACGTGTCCTCTGAAATGATGCGCTCCACGTTGCCGATGCGGCGCCAGGTGCGCACGCGAATGCCGTGGATCGAAGGAACCGACTCGACCCGTATGCGGACGGGTTCGGGCAACGGGCGGGGTCCGACGATCTCGGCGACGAGGCGCTTGCCGTGGCACCGCGTGCGCAGTTCGAGGGGGAAGTCGTACGGGTTGGCAAAACGCAGGTCGGTGTGGCCGTAGAACACCGTGGCGTCGCGTCCCGGTCCGACGCTGAGAACCCGCGAGGAGTGCGCGGCGCGTTCCACGATCCGCAGGCCGGACAGCAGGGCCGCATTGTAGATCGTGGACGTGAGCTGGCAGATGCCGCCGCCCGGGGTATCGACCACGTCGCCATCCTCATAGGTCGGGGCGCGGTCGTAGCCGTTTTCCACCAGGCGTTCGCCGACCACCGTGTTGAAGGAGAATACGGCCTGTGGCGCCAGTCGGGTGCGGTCGGCCCGTGCCGCGGCCAGGCGGATGTTTGCCAGTTGCGCGGGGGTCCGGTACTCGAGGTCGGTGGTGAAGGCTGCCAGCACGTACGTGCGCCCGAGGTCGTGTAGCGCCACGAGCCCGAGGGTGAGGAGCAACAGCGCCGCAGCCGCGAGGAGGAGCACGAGGCCCGCCGGCGTGCGCGCAGGCGTCCCCGCAGGCGGAAGCGCGGCCGTCCCCGTCGGCGGAAGCGCGGCCGTCCCCGCCGGCGGAAGCGCGGCCGTCCCCGCAGGCGTCCCCGCAGGCGGCGTCACGACGGCACGCGGCTCACGGTTGTGCGTCCCGGATGGTCAGGTGCGATTCGGGCGAGTGGCCACGTACTTCGGGCGTGTACATCAGGCGGGCCTCGGCCGGTCGTACGTGGTAGTGGCCGGCTGCTTCCGCGCGCACGTCGTACACCAGCCTGTGCTCACCGGCGTCGAGTCGGGTGACGTACACCGTCAGGCTGTCGTCGCTCACTTCACGTCCGACCCACCAGCCGCCGTTCACGTTTCGATCTGCCTCAGCCTGCGTGAGATCGCAGCCTGGAATCAGACGGTCCTCGATCATCACGTAGGGATACGGTTTCTTCGTCTTGACCGACACCGTGACGCGCACCTCGGCGCCGACCGGCACCGCCTGACCGTCGGCGAGCGGCGTGGCGACGGTGACGAGCCTGCCTTTCTTGTCGCGCGTGGTCTTGAGCAACGCGTAGCTGCGGGTGACCGAGAACCCCTCGTCGTCGCCCGGATAGTTCTCCACCGGGTTGACGGTGTAGAGCGTCCCCGACCAGTAAAGCGACGGCAGGTGCGACGTGCCCTTGCTTGCTCCCACACGGCGGACGGTCACTTCGTTGGCGCCCGTGTGCAGCAGTTTCGCGGGTACTTCCACCGCGCCTGCCCTGGCCGGCATCGGATCCTGCATGTGCACGCGTGCCACGCGTTGTCCGTTGACGAGCACTTCCGCGTCGAAGGGGAGAACCGTTTCCTCGTGGCGGGCCACCATCACGTCGAGAAGGGCGTCGACGGCGGCAGCGGTGTCTCGCGTGTTGTTCCAGCTTGTGCCACGACGGTAGGTGACGAGCCACCGCACCACGGAGTCGATGAGGGGCGACTGCGGGTCGATCACGAGCATGACGCGCAGTACGGCCGCGGTGGCTTCCACGGGGTCGTCGACCCACGAGTACGACACGGTCTTCGTATCCCAGTGACACGTCGTGGGGGTTTTGTCGGCGGAGGAATAGAGGCTCTTGAGGAGTGCGGTGGCGCGCTTGCGCGCACCATGCGTGTAGAGGGCCTCGGCGAGCAGGGCCCTGGTGTAGGGGTTGAGCGTGGCAAGATGGTTTTCCACCGCGAGTGCCAGGGTGCGGTCGCGATCGGCAAACGTGCTCCCGGGGGGGTCGACTTCCGCGAGCACGTGCACCTCACAGGCCTTCACGCTCCACATGGTCTGCTGACGCACTTCGCCAGACGCGTCCTGGAATTCGCCGACGTCGGTGTACGCCAGTTTGCGCAGGGCGTCCACCGCGCGCCGGTACACGTCGTCGCGCACGTCGAATCCGGCCGCGCGGGCGCGCCACAGGCCGCTGACCACGTAGGCAGTCAGGTACGGCTGGGTGCGATCGTCCTTCCACCATCCCCACCCACCGTCGTCGTGCTGGGAGTCGTAGAGACGCGCGAGCCCCTGATTCACGAGGTCGGAGAGGCGCCGCGACGTGGCCGGGTCATCTTGATGCGTGGTCTGCCGTGCGCGTATCAGCGCGATGTCGGGCAGGATGGCGCTCATTGTCTGTTCGACGCAGCCGCCGGGCGTGGATGCGAGGTCGTCGAGCCCCTGCAAGGCCACGTCGGCCAGCGAGGGCGTGAGGTACACGGTGAGGCGGGGACTGCAATGCGGCGGCACGGTGACGCGCCACGATCCATCTCTTGCCTCGACCTGGCCGGCGCTCGTCACGAGGTTGGTAACGCCGTGTACCAGCACGGGGAAGGCGAGTTCCATGGCATCGCCCACTCCCTGTCCGCGACTCGTCACGCTGACCGTGGCCGTGCCCGCCTTGTCGGCGCGGACCCCCCAGACGAACCGATGGGATCTGTGGGCGGCCACGATGAACTGCTGATCGGGGGCATCAAGCAGCTTCAACCCCTTGACTTCGAGGCGCGAACGTACGTCCTGTGGCGTGCTGGTGTCGTTGTTTACGACCGCTGACATCTCCATCCTGTCGTGGACAACCATGAAGCGTGGCACTTCGAATCGAACCAGCGCCTGCATCGCGCCGCCGATCCCGGCTGCGACGATCGATGCCGTGCGCAGCGAGGGCCGACCGGGCACCAAGGGCTGCCCCTCT
>JAJXVI010000032.1 GCA_021782195.1 bacterium
CGATCTTACGGGAGGTTCCCGCCAGGATGGAGCCCAGCGTGAAAATGGCATACGAAATCAGGTAGAGGCGTTTTCGGCCGAGGAGGGTACTCCACCAGCCGGCCATCGTCGCCATGATGATTTCAGCAATGCTGTAACTCGTGGCCACCCAGGTAATGGAGGAGAGGTCCTGGCCAAACGAACCCATCATGTGCGGCATGGCCACGTTGACCAAGCTGATATCCATCACGGCCATGAAAGTACCGAACATCACCGTTGCCGCGATGATCCATTTGTTGACACCGGTCCCCGTTGACAGACCAGTCGAAACGGGGTACCCGGACCCTACGGGTTCAGTCAGATTCTCTGCCACTGCTGCCTTATCACATAAAAGCCGGCCCGTAATTCAGGGCGCGAGCGAAGCCGGCGGACTGCCTGCGCCACGAACAGTCGAAGGTAGTCGACACAAAGGTGCCAGACCGTTCGCGTCACGACGACCCGGAGTTATTGTTGCAATGCCCCACCGGAACCTTCTTCCCACGACATTGACAGACAGAGACGGGAAACAGGGATTCAAGGGAGGCCGACTCCTGGAACGCGAAGTCTATCCCGTCGGCGACCAGGCCGTCACGCCAATGTGGGGAGCACACCACGCGCATGCAGAAGCACTGTCCAGACACCTCGTGTTCATACCGACTCCGCGCTGGCAAACCCGCTGAATTTGATGACAGGGCCTCATTCTGCCCGCACTGTGGCGCCCTCCTGGAGGATGGCGCCTCCGCGCCCTCCCGGGAAGATGGCCCGGTCGAACTGGTGGACGTCTATTCGCACAACGAAGCCTACCGGGTCTCACTGGTCCACAGCGCCCTCGAGAGCGCAGGCATCGAAGTGCTCGAAACCGGAGCATCGCGCCTGTATCCGGGCGACGCCCCTCACCTGTACGTGAGTCGCGCAAATGCCGAGGCTGCACGAGGGGTGATTGAGCTGTTGAACCAGCCCGCGCCGACCTACCCCCCCTGGAACTGTCCGAAATGCCGACGCAACAACGACGGCATTTTTGCCATCTGCTGGAAGTGCGGAGCTGCGGTCGACGAATCCACGGTTCTCCGTTCGCTTCCAAGACGCCCGGGGGCCCGGCAGCGACGGCTTCGTCCGCCCCACCCGGGCGGTGGAAGCGGACGCAAGACCCCCTGACGAGCGCACAGCGAGCCTGACTCGAGGCCCCAGCGCGATGAAAGCACCGAAGCGGACGAAGGATCCCCTGCGTGGGACGGCACGCGCCCTCCCCCGGACGAGCGGATCCGGTCAGCGACTGCGAGCACCTTCGGCGCGCGTCTCGTGTGCGGCGGGATGACCCATCGCGAGCAGGATGCCGTGTATCAGGTACCACGGATGGGGGGGATGCCCGGGAATGTAGACGTCAGCAGAAGGGGGCGACCCGCCATCTTCAACCGGCATCGCTGCAAGCGTCGCGTCCACGCCGTCTGCGGACGCATAGCCGCCGTTAAACGGCACGCCGGAAATCGCGGACGCACCCGCCGCAATCACGAGGCGCGGACTGGGAACCGCCAGGAGACAACGACGCAGCGGTTCCTGCATCGCAAGACCCACGGGTCCGGTCACGAGCAGCGCGTCGGCGTGGCGGGGAGAAGCCACAAAGTGGACCCCGAAGCGCGAGACGTCAAAAATTGGATTGTTCGAGGCCGCCACCTCGAGATCGGACGCGTTGTCGCCGGTTGAAACCTCGCGAATATGAAATGAACGTCGAAAAAGCGAGGAGGATGGGGGAGAGACGGTGGACGCCGGCCGCCGCGGAGAATGGAGAATCAGGTCCTCGCGTGCACGCACTGCCACGCGGGTGGAGCGGTTCGCGACGATCGTCAGCGTGGGACAGTTCGACACGCACTCCCCGCAGGCAAGACAGCGGCCAAGATCAAGCGTGACGCCCCCCCCCGCCACGGACACGGCTCGGGTCGGACAGACCGACGCGCAGGCCCCGCAATCGTTACACGCCGCGTCAGTCAGATCCGGAAGGCCACGACTGTACTCCGGAAGGTCTGGAAAGAGCGGACGTTGCGTCACGCGGCCGGTGCGAAACAGATGAAACAGCGTATCCAACACGAGACAGGACCTCCTGCCGGGAAACCCCGGACTCTTCAACCCGAAAAGCGCGACTGAAAACAGGGGCGCCCCTCTAGAGATCGTTTCCGCTGTAGGAGAGCCCGAAGCTCTTGTTGCACAGCGGAAAGTCGAAAACAAGTTCACCGCGCGCCGCGATGGCAAGACCGGTCCAGTTGTTGAAGCTCGGATCCTTGACGGCATACCGCACAATTTCGCCCGATGCTCCGGTTACGATGAGGTGAAGCAGTTCCCCACGCCACGCTTCCACGAGACCGATGCCGATCCGATGCGCGGGCAGGTACTCGGGCAAGGCCACGCAAGCAGGCCCCTCCCGAACGTCGAGGCGTGCAGCCACCAGATCGAGGCTGCACTGTACTTCTGCCGCACGCACCGCGACGCGCGCACACACGTCTCCGGTCGTCCGCGCGGCAACGCGCAGGTCGGGATAGTCGTCGCGTCCGAACGCAGCGCGAACGTCGTACGGTGGCGCCCCGCCCCGTCCAACCGCATCGCGGTGGAGCGCCGCGCCTCCCTCGCCGTGTGACTTCCCCGCACTCGAAGAAGCCACCGGTGCGTCCACAAGCCCGGCGCTCGCACGCCCGGCAGGACCCACCAGGCCAAAGTCGCGCGCAAAATCTGCGCGCACCGTCCCGACGCCTTCCATGCGGTCGAGTGCGCCCTGGTTTTCCAGAAGGCCAGGCAACGCCCAGGACAGTTCGCGCCGAAGCTCGCGAAGCGCGGTGGCAAGTTCGTGCCGCATCTCTTCCGATGGCAGCGAGCGAACCCCGCCAGGACGAACATAGTTCGTAAGAAAGCGTGAACCGCCCAGACGCTCCGCCATCCCGAGAACCGTGCCCCTTAGCCGCCCGAAGGTGGTCGCCCCACCCAGAAAGCCGATGTCGCTGCAGATGCCCCCGAGGTCGCCGATATGGCAGGCCAGCCGCTCAAGTTCGCAGGCCACCACGCGCAACGCCCGAGCGGCGGGCGAGACCTCGATTCCGCACAACTGCTCCACCGCGTGCGCGTGCGCGATGGCATTTGCCACCGTTGTGTCGCTGCTCGCGTTCTCCGCAACAAAACGCACGTGCTGCCAGGGCACCTCCGTAACGCGTCGCTCCAGCCCCCGATGCTGGTAACCCAGCCGAATCTCGAGGTTCTCGATGATCTCTCCAAGACAGCTGAAGCGAAAATGACCGGGCTCAATGATGCCGGCGTGGATGGGTCCGACGGGAATTTCGTAAACGCCCGCGCCGCGCACCCGCAGAAACTCGTAACTGCGGTGCCTCGTCGGTGACGTCGCCGCATCGAAGCCGCAGATTTTCTCGCCGCCAGGGTCTCGGAGGGGAAACATGTCTGCTGACCACGGTTCATGCAGGATCAGGCTCTTGAAGCGGGGGTGGCCCTCAGGGGCGAGGCGGAAAAAATCGAAGATGGCGCGCTCAAACCAGTGCGCCTGGGGAACAGACGGCGTGAACGAGGGAAACGAGGAGCTCTCCAGAACGGTCTGCAGAACCTCAACGCCCGATTGCGAACGGCACGCGGTGCCTGGGGCGGCCTCCCTTGCCGCATCCTCAAGACGCCCAAGCACGGCGAGCAGCGCGAATTCCGGGCCGATCTGGCGCGCGGTCAACAGCACGAGCCGGTGAGAAGCCTCGTTCGGGACGCTTGCGACCGAAGCTTGAAAAGTGTCAAAGGAAACCATCTGCTCGGCACTCTGGCCCTGGGAAAGCATCATGGCCGGGTTGGCGCTCCTTGCGGCAGATTCACGTGCAGACCATCGAGCCTCCTGAGCGGACCCTCTGGCGCACAGGATTGAGCGTCGCGAGGGAGCGGTTGTCGCATGTGCACGACCGTTCCCTGTCCCCGCACGCGTAGCCAGGCGGGCGGGGTGATAAACCCAAGGGCCAGCACGAACGTGACCAGAAGCCCCGGGACTGCGAGACGACGATTGAAGCGTTCCGTCGGAGCGCCAGACCGGACCGTTCCCAGGAGCATCGACGAGGCGTGCATGGACAGCGCCACGAACGCCACCGCGAGTCCCAGCAGGAGCTGCGCCACACAGACAAAGTGATGACCCGCCACCGCCAGTTGCAGGATGCCCCACTCCGCGACGAAACTGCCAAACGGGGGCGTCCCGGCGACCGCCAGCGTCCCGAGCGCCAGGAGCACGGCAAAGGCAGGATAGCTCGTGAGCAGTCCCCGCACGCGTGCGATCCGGAGCGTACCGGACTCCTGCAGCAGGTTCCCCGCCAGCAGGAAGAGGGCCACCTTGACCACGCTGTGGTTGAGCGCTTGAAGGCCGAAGGCCGTCCCTGAACCAAGCGCGATTGCAACCGCCATCAGACCGACGTTGTCCATGCTCGAATACGCCCAGAAGCGCTTGAGATCGCGCTGTTTGAGAAGAAAGAGGCTGGCGGCCAGCACGGTCGCCACCGCCATCGGGAGCAGGGTGGCCTGCACGAACGCGCCCTGGCCAGCTCGGGCCATCAGCGTGGTCAGGCGCCAGAGCGCCACCAGTGAACAGTTGAGGAGAGCACCCGAGAGGATGGCGGAGACCGGTGCCGGCGCCTCGCTATGCGCGTCCGGAAGCCAGCTATGGAGGGGAAACAGACCGGCCTTGGTGCCGTATCCCACAAGTAGAAACACGAAGGCCAGGCGCACCAGAGGACCGGTCAGTGAAGCGGCGTGTGCGCCAAGCGCGGCCAGGGAGAGCGTTCCGTCCCCAAGGCCCGGAACCCGCTGGGACACACCATAGAGGATGGCGGTGCCGAAGAATGCGAACGCAATGCCGACGCTGCAGATGATGAGGTACTTCCAGGTCGCCTCAAGTGCCCTCGGCGAGCGATGGTAGTAGACGAGTGGCGCGGAAAGAAGTGTCGAAGCCTCCATGCAGATCCAGAGAAATCCGAGGTTGTCCGACGCCACCACGCCGTACATTGAGAGCGTGAACAGCATGAGGAACGCGTACACGGCGCGCACCACGAACGCGCTCGGAGGATGGGGACCCCGGGCCTCCGCTTCAAAGAAGAAGACTGCGTGAAGCAGGGAGGCCGCCACCACCAGGGAGGTCAGGATGAGAAAGAACGCGCTGACTGCGTCGATGCGAAACCCCCAGGCCACGATCACGTCGCCTCGGGAGGCGTAGCGTCCCAGAACGCCGATGGCGATCAGCACCTGCACGGCCATCAGCGCGGCGGCGAGGCGGGTCAGGGCTCTGGCGTCACGCAGCAGCAGGGCCGCCAGAAAGATAGCCGCCGGAATCGGAAGAAGTGTAATGAGCGCGTTCATCCGTGAAGCTCCCGAAGTACGGTGGTATCAATGTGATCGAAGGTATCGCTGAGGCGGAACGCAAGCAGGCCGCCCAGCATCGTACCCGCCAGCACGTCGACGAGCACGCCCAGTTCCACGATGAACGGCATGGAATGCGGCTGGGAGATCCCGTACAGGAAGATTCCGTTCTCCAGCATCAGGAAGCCGATGATCTGCGTGAGCGCCATGCGCCGCGTCATCATGAAGATCATGCCGATCGTCACCAGCAACAGGGAGGGCCAGACGTGCAGGGGCACCACGGCGGCCATCCCGGGTGTCAACACGAGCAGTGCGATGGCTGCAAGCGTGGCAAACATGAGCAGCGGCGGTGCGATCAGGAGCCCCTCGTCACGACGACAGCCGATGCGACGCGCCACCACCCCGAGGTAGACCGGAATCCCCACGCCTTTGAGAAGCAGCACCACACATCCGACCCAGAGCGCCACGGGTTCACCGTGCTGCACCCCGAGCTCAATGGCAAGCAAACCCAGGGCAACCGTCTGTACGCCGTACGCTGCCATGCAGTTGCGAAGGGACGTCAGGCCAAGCGTACAGAGCCCGACGATGATCGCCATGAGAGACAACGGTTCGACAGAAAAGAGTGCAACCACGATCCTATCCTTTCAGCGCCACCAACAGGCAGGCCAGCAGTGCCGCAACGAGCGCAAAGGAAAGAAAATTGGGGAGACGACGCCAGCGCATCTTCACCGCCGTCGACTCGGTCACCACGACCACGAGGGCCGCCAGACCGATGAGCGCCAGGGTCAGTGGCTCCCCCGTCCAGGGAGGCAGACCCGCCCACGGCATACGCGCAACCTGCGCACAGAGTCCCAACAGCACCACCGATTTCAGCGCCACGGTGAACTCGGTCAGGGCAAGATTGGGACCTGAATTTTCCAGAAAAAGAGTTTCATGAATCATGGTCAGCTCGAGATGGGTCGTCGGGTCGTCGACGGGCATCCTGGCCAGCTCCGCCATCGTGGCAAGCCAGAGCGCGACGAGCACGAGCGGCACCAGGACCAGGCCCAGGCCGTCCGCGGGAGAAGCGGCAAACATGGCCTGGAAGCTACTGCTGTGGGCGCGCGCGGCGAGTGCCACGAACGCGCAGACCATGGCCGGCTCGGCCTGGATGGATACGGTGGACTCACGGCTCGCGCCGAGACCTCCGAATGCGCTCCCCGCATCCAGGGCGGCGAGTCCAACGGCAAAGCGACCCAGCGCCAGAAGATAGATGGCGAGAAACAGGTCACCGCGCAGTGGCGAGGCCGCACCCGCCCACGGGACCATGAGTGCGACCGCCAGCACGGCGGCCAGATTGACGAGGGGTGCCGCGCGAAAGACCAGGGTCGTGGTCTCACTGACCACCTCCTCTTTGCGAAGCAGGCGCCACAGGTCGTAGAAAGGGCCAAAGAGCGGTGGGCCGGCGCGATTGAGGAGACGCGCCTTGCCTTTCCGGATCAAGCCGATGAGCAGCAACGGCAAGACGACGATGTTCGCGAGATACAGAGCCAGTGCCGTCATCAGAAGAACCTCCCGATCAGCACCAGGATCCAGAGCGTGAGAAACATCGTCAGCAGGTAGACGTGGATGCTGCCACCCTGGAGACGCACCAGTCGGCGGGCCAGTCGGTCAATCGAGGCAAGCACGGGAAGGTACAGGCGCGACGCAAGAATCGAGCGAACCGCCGGCTGTACGGTGACCGCTTCCGGGAAGTGGCGTCGATGGCGCCCTTCCACGCGGGTGTCCACAACGTAGCGATACAGGGAACCGAAGAGGCGTGCCACGGGCTGAGCAAAGCTTGCCGCGGTCGTCTGCATGCGGGCGTTGAGCGGCCCGAAGCCGCACTCCCACGTGACGTAGGAACGCACGGGACGAAGCAGCGCAAGCGCGCCGACCGCAAGCCCGAGCAGCAGCGTGAACACGAGCGTGGGAATGGGAAGGGTGAAGGCGGCACGCAACGAGGGGCCCGTCAGCGGTCGCAAAAGCTCGAGGACGAAAGGAGCCCCGACTCCGAGGACCACGCAGCCCAGGGCCAGCACGCCCTGCGAGACGAGCATGCCGCGAGGAGATTCGTGGGCCGCGCCGACCGCTGACGAACGCGGCTGGCCAAGAAACGTGATTCCGGTCACCTTCACGAAGCAACTCAGGGCAAGCGCACCAACAAGGGCTATCCAGCCGATGGTGCCCAGTGCCAGGAAGCGGAAGAGAGGGGTTGAGGAGAGGCAACCGAACCGGAAAAACGACTGGTAGAGAAGCCACTCACTGGCGAAACCGTTGAGCGGGGGAAGGGCACAGATGGCGGCGCTCCCGAGCAGGAAGCAGGCGAATGTGACCGGCATGGGCCGGGCCAGGCCTCCGAGCCTGTCGAGGTCGCGTGTGCCTGCGCCGTGGTCGACCGAGCCCGCGCCGATGAAGAGCAGCGATTTGAAAAAAGCGTGGTTCCATACGTGCAGAAGGGCGGCTCCGAGCGCCACCGCACCCACGGCAGACAGCAGGGAGGAGTGAGGGGAAGGTTGGGTGCGACAGATCACTGCCAGCCCGATTCCCATGATGATGAGACCGACGTTCTCCACGGTTGAATAAGCCAGCAGGCGTTTCAGATCGTGTTGAAGCAGGGCAAACAGCACGCCCCAGAACGCGGAGATCGCGCCAAGTGCCAGGAGCAAATGGCCGATCACGGGTGTGACCACGTGACCCGGCCACAGGAAGAATCGTATCATTGCGTACAGCGCCACCTTCACCATCAGTCCGCTCATGGTCGCGGAGACCGGTGAGGGGGCGGCCGGGTGCGCGAGGGGTAACCACAGGTGGAACGGCCACATTCCGGCCTTGACCCCAAGACCGATCAGGAGCAGCAGGGCGGGACCGACGGCCGCCGTTCCCGCAACGTGCCAGGAGTCAAAACTCCACTTGCCTGTGAGTTCGTAGAGCCAGATGAAGGCGCCGGCCACACAGCCCGTGCCGACGCGGGTCGCGCCGAGATAGACGGCGCCGGCCGTGCGCGTCGAACGGGACGCGTGATCCGAGACCACGAGCACGAAGGACGAGAGCGACATGATCTCCCATGCAACCAGAAACGTCTGCGCGTTGGCCGCCAGCACGACGCTCGCCATGCTGGCGGGTAGCAGGCTCGCGCAGATCCAGAATCCGCGCATGTCGATGCGCTCGCGGAAGGACTCCATGTAGCCGTGGAGCGACGGTGCCACGGCAAGGGTGATGAGCGCGATGATCGCCAGAAACCAGGCGGCCAGGGCGTCGAGGTGGAATGCGATCGGCACCAGACCAAGCGCGAACGGGTGGGGTGCCACCATCTCCCGTGGACCGCAGCATGCAAAGGCGAGCAGGGCCAGTGCGCCACCAGCCTCGAGCCACGGCCAGAGCACGCGGTTGGTGTCTCTCCGGTCAAAGGCTGCAAGGAGAGGAAGTACAAGCCAGCACACAGACGTCACGAGAAGCAGCAGATCACTCAAGGAAACGCCCACCTGCGCTGCTGTCACCAGACTTGAGGAACGTATTCACGCGCCCGATCTAATCACTATTCCATAAATCTGTCAAGTAGTTGAATTGTGCGACGTCAGGTGCGAGGGATCGACTGAGGTCCGAGAACGCGAAGGACCCACCGCCGCGGTATCCGGCGGCTCATCGCTTCACGCATTCCGCTATCTCACTTATCTGTTGAATTATTGAATAAAGGAACCGGAGCGCGCGTCGACGAAACGTCGCCCGGCGTGGTCGGCAAGAGAATGAGCGGGGAAGATGCCGCGCTACATGCTTCCCCGCGTTCCGCCTCCCCCGACACCAGCCGGGTTTTCCGCGGAGCGTTTGAGACTACGAAGGCAATCGCGCCGGAGGAAATAAACCGGTGAACCATCCACCTTTCGACCCCACTCCCCACGCCACGACGGCCCACTCCCTGCAGGTCTTCAAGGCCGAGATCTTCAAGGCTCTCTCGCACCCGACGCGCATTCGCGTCCTGGAAATGTTACGCGAACGGGAGATGTCGGTCAGCGAACTCAGTCAGGCGCTTGACCTCGACATCTCGAACGTCAGTCAGCACCTCACGGTCCTTCGCAACAAGGGGATTCTCGAGGGGCGCAAGTCCGGACTGACCGTGTACTACCAGGTCACCCACCAGGGCCTCTACGAGGTGCTCGATCTCTTTCGCGCGTGGTTTGGGGAATACGTGGAGAGTCGCCGCAAGATGTTCGAGGTCCTGGAGAATTCCGACTCGAATCGAAGGGCATGACCCCTTTCCCACCTCCGCCTGATCGCTCGCGCGCCGAGCGTCCGACCTCCAAGCCGCTTCGAAAGGCGGAGAGTAGCGCCGCGCGCCTGTCGCAACGGGTGCTGGAAGGCGGAAACGTCTACTGCACCGACGTAGACCTCCTGTTCCGCACCGCGGAAGGCTGGATCGTGGTGGAATATCTCAAATGCGACAGCGCGCGGGTCACGCCGGCTACCAGTCACCCAGCGCGCTACTGGTACAACTGGCGCAAGTTCCGCAAACTCTGGGACCTGGCGTCGGCACTACACGGCCGTCTCGTGCTGATCAACTATGAGGAGGCCGGATTGAACGGCGGGGGACGTTTTCGCATCATGGAAGCCGACATGCACGTTCAACCGGACGAGCGCACGACCATTCGCACCACCGATATCGAGGCCGACTGCGACTTCGCGCGTTTTCAAGCCTGGTTTCTCGACCTCAATGAGCGTAGCCGCCTCGACCTCGGGAGCGCGCGCCAGGCGGTCAACCCGCGCCCGGGAATCCGTGACCGGGAAGGCTCGGTGCACCACGGCGCGCGTCCCTCGCCACCGGCCTGAGCCGGCCTGAGCGTACACGTCGGGAGAGTGGGCGCCGATTTCTCTCGTCGCTTGCTTTTCTTGCGAACGCATCCCTGGGGAATGTCTCCGCACCAGACCACGTCCGAACGGGGCCCGCATCGTGGCCTCCAACGTCCGTAACCGGCGACACGCCTGCACGCCGCGCGTGTCGCCACACACGCGCGACGCGGATTGAGGGGCACTGCAAAGGATGGGGCGCAACACAGCGAGAATTTCAAGCCGGCCTGCGATTGCGGCGCGCGCACAGTGGAGACCGAATCGTGGAATGCCAGTTGAAGGGATACGAAGCGTGGGGATCAAGCTACGACTCACGGTAATGAACTTTCTTCAATTCTTTCTGTGGGGCGCGTGGCTCATCACGCTGGGCGCCTATATGGGAGCGACGCTGAAATTCCAGGGGCTCCAGATCGGGGCCGTGTACGGCACGCTCGGTATCGCTTCGCTGTTCATGCCTGGCGTGGCCGGCATCGTCGCCGACCGCTGGATGAATGCTGAACGAGTCTATGGCGTTCTCCACATCCTGGGGGCGGTGGCTCTGCTTGAGGCCTCGAAAGTCACCGACCCGCACGTGATGTTCTGGGTCATGCTGCTGAACTCGATGTGCTACATGCCCACCATCGCGATGGCCCACCCGGTATAG
>JAJXVI010000033.1 GCA_021782195.1 bacterium
CGCGCACGCTCAAGATGTGCGAACGCTCCTTCACGCGCTGTTTCACCCGTCGCTGACGGTCCGAACCGCCGCGTCGCGATATGCGGCGATGCAAGTTCCAGACGGCGACCTGGCGGAGGTTCTCTTTCGCGTCGCACCCATCGTGCGAAGGCACCTGTTGCGCGCTATCAGCGGAGCGTCCCGAACTGCCCTTGCCGAGCGCGTGTACCCGGAACTTGTTTCTCGCCTCGGGATTGACGACGCTGTCGCGATTCTCCCGGCCTGTGGACCCGAATTTGTTGCCGCGCAACTTCCGCAGGTGGCGCATCGGCTCGTGGCCTGGAAGACCTGCGCGCGCCGTCATCCGGCGCCCGTTGCCCGGCACCTGGCCGCGATATTGCGGTCGGCGCGTCTGCAGGAGCGTGACGCCATCTGGTTGCGCTTCGATGCACCCCTCGAGGAACTCCTGAAGACGCGTGCGGACGAAATGCTCGACCTTCTGCTTGATCTCGCTCCAACCCGCGTGCCCGAAGCCTTCTTGCGCAGCGCCGGTCTTCTGGCGCGACGCTTCCCCGAACGGACGGTGCGCCTCATCACGGCTTGCGCCCTGCGCCCGTTCTGGGAGCAGCGCGGGTTTCCGCCCGGACTTTGCGCCGAGCTGCGCAGGTTTACACCGTCGCAACTGGAGTCTGTGCTCGGGGTGTTGCGGGAGGCCCCGCGCCATCTGGCACGGGCGATGCTCGAACTGGCGCCGTCAAGCCGTGCCGCTCTGTTCACGCAACTGTACGGATCCATCACGAGCCAGGCATTTCCAGACCGCGTATGGCCTGACGAACTCCTCGACGCCATGCCTTCCGAACCCAGAACCTTGCTTGTCGAACGAATGGCTCGCCGACCCGAGATCCGCGACAATCCACACGACAATCTTCGACTGTGGTCGAGACGCCCCATCGAGGTGGCTCGCGCTCGCCTCGACGAAGCCACGCGGAGCCCTGTGGCGTCCGAGCGCGCGGAGGCGTGGGAGTGGCTCGTCGACTGTACCGCGCGCAGTCGACGTGGCATGGAAGAGACCCTTGCGGCACTCCAGCGTTTGCGAAACGAGCACGACCCCGTGCGTTGTGGTGCGTTCAATGCGCTTGCGCGCTGTTCTGGCGCACTGTTTGAACCGTCCCACGTGGATCTTCTCGAGTCGCTCACGACGTTTCCGCTGGAGGCACGTGACACCTCCTTCGAGACCCGGCATGCCATGCACGTGCTTGCGTGTTCCCTGTTGCGATCTCACGCGCGGTCCCCCGAGAGCCCGCTCTTTGCGTTTGCAGTCAGCCTGTTGAGACGACTGTGCCAGCATCAGGGAACCATGCGCCTGACGCAGCTTCGACTGCTTCCACGCGGGGTGGAGCGGCCGATCGTGGAGGCCATCCTGCCGTTCTTGCGAGAGGCCGGCAACCGTGAGAGCCACTCCCTGCTGCTTGCCGTTTCTGTGGCCTTCGGGCGCCGCGCACACCCTGTCGACGAACTGGGTCATCTACTGGAGCCTGTGGCGCTTTCCCGTTCCCCCATCGCGGCCAGGGCGATTGCGGCGTGGCTGGCCGCCCCCCGCACGCGTGACGAGCGCGTGGAGAAGCTCCTGGCTTCCGACCCCTCGGCCGTTTCGGTGCCTGCCGTCTTCATCCACCTGCATCGCCGTCGCCAGGACCTGCTCGACCCGTACCTCGAGGGGCGTCCGGTGCAGGGTTACTTCCTGACCGGTCGCACGGTCTACGTGCCGCCTGCGAGGCGTGGTTTTGATCGCTGGTTACCGCGCCAGCAGCGCGCATTCGGTCGCTACCTGGAGACGGTGGCCCAGGACGCGCGACGCCCGACGTGGGAACGGGTTTCTGCGGTACGTGGCTATGCAGCCCTTCCCGCGGCCGACATGACCATCCTCGAGCGATTTTCGGAGGCCGCCGACCCGAGTCTCGTCGAGGCCGCGCTGGGCGTGGCGGTGTGGGCCGACGATTCGCGTGTGGCGCTGCCCTTGCTGTTGCGCAACCTCGACGGTGATCGCGCACGGGTGGCGGTGTACGCCCTGGGACGCGCGCTTCGTGTGCTTGAGCCGGAGCGCGCTGCGAGCGTGCTCGACGAACTCCTCGCGCGTCCGCGGTTGCGCATCACGGTCCAGAAGGAACTGCTGCGTCTATGGTCGCGGATGCCGGGCGGCGCGGGGCTCTCCACGGTTGTTTCCTGGTGGGAGCGGGCTGACGTGCATCCCGACGTGCGACTGGCGTGCGTGCAGGTGATGCGCTCCCGGCTCGACACACCGGCCTCGTGGACGGTCCTCGAGGCCGCGGCCCGTGCGGAGAGCCGTTTTGTTGCGCGGAGTCTGCTCGACGTCTGTCCCGAGACGATTCATCGGGTCCATCGTGCCCGATATGCGGAACTCGTCCTGCGACTGTCATTTCACGCTGACGTGCGGGTCCGGCGCGCCGCCCTGGAACAGTTCTACACCTGGTCCCAGGGAGTGGAGGAACGCTTTGCGCGGCGCGCCGCGGCCATCGTGGAGACGCTCGACGGCAGCCCCGAATGGCACGATGCAGTCATGGCCCTGCTCGCGCTGGCGGTTGAGGGGGGTGAGGCCGCGGGCGTGCTGAGCGACCTGTGCGCGGCGCTGTCGGCTGGGGACGGCGCTGCGGACGGCGCTGCGGACGGCGCCGCGGACCCGTCCCGTGACCGCCCTCGGACGCAGCGCGCCCTTTCGATCGCGCACGCGCTTCTGGACTGGCCCGGGCAGGCGCGCTTGCGCAACGCGCCCGCCATCCTGACGATTGCCGGCCATCTCGACCCTGTCTGTCCGCTTGAAGCTGCGGCGCTGCGACTTTCGACCGTGAATCTTGCGGATGCGGCGGCGCCTGCATCCATCCTGGCGCTCGCGGAGCACTCTACGGTGCCGCGCATGCTCTGGCTCCCACTTGCGGATCTCGCCACAACGACCTTCCAACACGCTCCACTTCCGTGGGAGCCGTCTCACGCTGCGACGATCGTGTCGGCTCTGGAGCAAGCATCGTCGGCCCGTTGCCGACTGCTCGCGCTGGCCCTGCTCAGGGAATGCGGACCTCGCGCCGCCTGGTCGGAGACGTTCCGGCTCTCACTGGCCCGCCTGCGCAATGACGTCGACGACGTCGTGCGCTACCTTGCGTGCCGCCTTTTCATTGTCGACGAGCGCACGGGGGCGTTGACCGGCTGAACCGATCAGCGTCGCGCTCTTCGGTACTCGTGTATGAGCAGGAGCGCTCCCCCGACCATGGTGAGGGCCGTGATCAGGAGGCCGAGTCGGAACGAGCGCGGCCGGTAGACCATGGCCAGATGGTGGAGACCCGCCGGGCAGTACACGCCGCGCAGGATATCGTCGACGCGGACAATGGGTGCGGGTCTGCCGTCGACGGTTGCGTCCCAGCCCGGGTAGTCGATCTCTGAGAACACCACGAGCGCTGGTGCGGCCAAGCTTGCCGTGGCTCCGAGTGCGTCGTCCTCATCTTGATCCAGCGAGACCTTGAGCCGCTCGTGAGGACGCGGCGGGGGGAGCGTGAACCCGGGCGGTCGCGAGAGCAGTGCGACCCGGTCTGGAATGAAGCGACGACTCCGGAGATCTTCCAGCGTCTGTTTCTCCGTGGTCACGACGCGGTAGGAGGGTACTGCCCAGACGCGTCCGAGGGCGCCCGGAACGTTTCGGATCCACAGCGCGCCTCCAGTGGTGAGCGGAAAGGTGCGCACGTGTGGTGGAGGCGTCTCGCCCGGGGGAAGATACTCGATGACGTGTCTGAGGTCGAGGATGCGGGTCATGGCCGATTGGAGCGGTGTCATCACGAAGAAGCCGTTGTGGTGCATGAAGCCCGTGTCGTTGGCGGCCGGCGTGTCGTCCGTCTGGCTGAAGTATAGATAGTCGATGTAGCGCCGCAGGAAGAGCGGATTTGTCCCCTGGATGTTGCGAACTCCCAGGGCCGCACACCACGTGGCGACCTGGGTGGGTATCTCTACGGCGGAATGCGTCATCACGCGACCGTGCAGGAGCGCGGGCGTGTGGAGCACGGCCAGGTCGGGGGAACCGGCAGGGCTGGCCTGACCCTTTACGTAACGAGCGCTGAAGGTGAGGAGGTCGATGGTCACGAGCATCACGAGCCCGGCGGTGCCCCAGCCTGCAAAGCCAGGAAATCGGCCCATCGCGGCCGAGATAAGCGTGCCGATCAGGAGCGCTGACGCGATGACGAGATCCGTCGACGGGAAGTTCAACTGTTGTTGAGCGCGAACCAGGAGCGCCCACAGCAACAGCGCGGAGACCGACGCGGCGGCGAGCGGGGCAAGTCCGGCCAGGGCGGCCCGTTCGCGTGGCGAGCGATACCGTGAGAGCGCGCTCACGCCGTACGCTCCGAGCACCGAGACGCCGATGACGGTGAGGACCATCCAGCGCGGGGGAACGCGGAACTTGCCGAACAGCGGCAGCACGCGGCGCATCACGTCGTGCAGTCCAAAGACGTGGTTGCCGAGCGACACGATGATGCCCGAGGCGGCAAGCAGCAGGAAGAAGACGGTGCGTCCCCCGTTGCGTTCCACATCGCACAACGATGCAAAGACAAGTACAAGCGTGACGAGACCGACGTAGAAGCAGGTTTCGTGGAAGGTGTAGCCCCCGTGCCAGGTGCCGGCCACCATGGGATTTCCGAGCGCGTACGGGTTCAAGAGCGTCCAGAGCATCTTCGGCGCCGCCGTGTCAATCGAGGAGTAGGCAGACGTGACGGCGGGTTCGCGGGTCGTGAACGAGGTCAACTCGAGCATCGGCACGATCTGCACGGCTCCGAGCGCCATGGCTGCCACCGGAACGGTCAGGGCCCACGCGACGATGTGCGCGACGGAACGAAGGGAAGCGCCGTCACGACAGTCTGCCACGAGATACAGGCCGTAGAGCCCGGTTGCAACGCTTCCGATGTAGACCATCTGAGGGGCGCCTCCCAGCAGCATGAGGCAGAGGAAGACCGTCCCCGCGACGAGCCAGATGACCGCCGGGCGACGCTGTGCGAGTGATTCTCGCCAGTAGCGTTCCACTGACCCCAACAGGCCGGGAATCCAGACGTAGGAACCCAGCATGGGGAGCTGGCTCAGGTGAAGCACTGGAAATGCGGAAAACCCGAAGATGATTGCACCGCACAGCGCGCTGCCGGCGCCAAGTGGATCCGAAGGGCGCAGGGATCGCAGCCAGGCGTACATGAGCACCATGGCGATGAAGAAGTGCAGTCCGACGAACATGACCATCGCGGGTCCTGTTGGAATCAGATAGAACAGCACGTTGGGAGGGTAGAAGAGCTGGCGCTGGATGTCGGCCATGTGGGGCATGCCACAGAACTCGTAGGGAAGCCAGAAACTTACGTGACCTTGCTGTGCCAGCCGGTAGAGGAGCGATTTCCACGGAAAGAACCAGTACGCGAGGTCGTCGTAGGCCAGGGTCTGGTGCGCGATGAGAAAGCGCCCGAAAAAAAGAAGCGGAACCAGTGCAAGGAAGGCAATCGAGACGAGCGTCCGCGTCAGCGGACTGGAAAATCGCAACATTTCTCTATACTATCGCAATCGCTGCATCGCGACGCCGCGTCTGCCGAGCTTCTTGCCGACTCCGGCTGCACCGTAAGCGCAGAACGGCCTGTCGCGAACAGGTTGTGTCCCCGTTCGCCCAGACCGTTCCACGTGCTGTGTGCGTCTGCAAGACAGGAAGGGCGCAGGATGCGATCGGACTAGACCGGTGGCATCATGGTCTCGTCAACCTCGAGGATCTCCCCCATCATGGAGAAGTCAGCGTCAGGCGTCTCCATCTCCAGTACAGCCTCGTGCGACTCCGGAGGCGGTTCCGGATGTTCCGTGGCGGGCGACGGGTTTCGCTGGGTTGCCGCTGACTCGGTCTTCGAGGGGGTCGGTTCCACGGTAGCTGCCGGCCGCGGCATGCTCGTGCTACGACCACGGGCGTCGATCTCGAGGACGTCTCCGGGAGGCGAGATGTGTTCCATCACGGCATCCTGGATCGAGACCGGAGTCAGCGTGCCGAAGTCACTCATCACGGCTTTCAGGACCGTCTTCTCCTTGCGGCTGAAGATGGACATCAAGCGCTCCTCCACCCCTCGCAGGGAGTCGAGAAAGTCAAACTCGGACCCGGCGTTGCTCTTCTCCAGGTGGTGGCGCATCAGCACCGAGATTCGCTCGGTGGCAATGACAATCACGTGTTCGAGGCGGTAGGCGGCAACGTGCGCATTGATGAGATACGACTCTTCAAGCGTGACCTTGCGATTTGCAACCACGATCAGGTAGAGCTGGTCGTTGATCGTGACGAAAAAGTTTGTGAGATTACCCTCACCCGTGTGGATGTGGACCTGCTGGTTTGCGATGCCGGCAGACTCGAGCGCACCGAGGACTCGCACCACAAGCCAGTAGTCGTGGTCAATCAACTTGCGGCCAAATTCAGTGGGCGTGATAATCTCGTCGACCATCTCCTCGCTGACTGAATTTCCGCAGATGAAGCATTTGAAGGTCTTCTGGGAAGGGTCTTCGATGGCCGCTCGCGAGGACACGCGCAGGATCTGCTGGCCGGTCTTGCGGCACAGGACCGCATAGTCCTTGCTGACGATGCCCAGGTCTTCGAAACGCTTTACAAAGCGTTCCGTCACTGCACGGTCCTGTGAGAGGCCCTGACTGAAACGCGCAAGGAACACCGAACTGGCGCTCATGATCTGCGACAGCAGGCGCTGTGCTGCTTCGTTCTCGAGTTCTCGCGACGCCTCGACCTCGCGAGCCGTGGGTACGCGAACCTCGGACTCGTTGGCGAGTGACTGGCTGACTTCGGCGTCCGGTCCGGCGGAAAGCCACGCCAGGTCTTTTCGCTCGGTTGTCTTGCGGACAATCTTGAGCAGTGTGTCAAAATAATCGGCATAGTCGGAAGGTTCGTTGCGTGTGATCACACCGGCTTCGAACGGCCCACCGCTTCGCTGCTGGCGGTAGTACATCACGGTGTCATCGTCACGCAGGATGATATCTCCCAGGAGCAGTGGCACGGTGGACTTGCGGTGCTCGTTGAGCAGCCACTCCTCGGTCTCCTCGTTACCGAGTCCGAGTCGTTTGAAGTACTCTCGACGAACGCCGTTGATGAGCGGAGACAGGCTGCTGTCTACCTGTCGCTGGAACTCGAACGCCTGCAGACTGTCGAACTGCACATCGAGGCGCCGCCTCACGATCTTGAGCATCGCTGTTCACGACCTTTCCCATCTGCCTGTGGTCAAACACGGAAGCATATCGCCGACACTGCTCACCGGAGTACGGAGGCGACGTCTCCTGCCAGGATGACCTTACCCCAGGCAACCAGCGCCGGAGGTCACCACGTCAGCTCAGCGCCCATCTGATCGCTTCCACTGCTCACCAGAACGAACCCGACCCGGAAGAGTCTGCTTCCGCTAGATGCAGACGGGGCCCTATTCGATGGCACTCTTGAAATTCCTCGTCAGTTCCCATTTTCAAACCGTCCCGTCGCCCCGTGCGGCTACGGTGCGGGTTCGACCACGCGTTTGCTCAGGAGCTCCTTGGCACGTTGAGCGCGCGCGACATCCTCGGCGGCAAGGTCTCGCCTTCCGAGGGCCCGGTCGATGCGTGAGCGTGCCTGATAGCCGTCGGGTGAATAGGGGCGGAGTGTTATGAAGCGGGTTGCATCCGCGAGTGCGTCGCGGTATTGTCCGGCGTCGAGCAAGGCGAGGCTGCGCCAGTAAAGGGCGCGGGCAAACTGTGGATACAGCGCAATCGCGTGGTCCAGGTCGGCAATGGCGCGCCGCGAGGCCTGCATCTGATACCAGGTTCGTCCTCGTAGCATCCAGGTGAGGGGAAGATCGGGAGCGATCTGCAGGGAGCGCGCGTAGTCAGCCAGGCAGTCCGCGAGCTGTTGAAGATTCCCGCGGGTCGTGGCCCTGTCGTCAAGAATCAGCGGATCGTCGGGGCGAAGGGCAACGGCCTGATCCCAATCCTGGAGCGCGCTCTTGTAATCGTGCAGGTGATCGTTGTACCACGTCGCGCGGTGGATCCATGTTCTGGAACGGGTCGGGTCGAGTTTCAATGCGCGAAAGTAGTCGTCGTAGACGAGTGAATCGTCGTGAAGCGCGTCATATACTCGGGCGCGAGTGTCGTACGCGCACGCGGCAGACGGGTCGAGTGCAATCGCGCGGCGGAGGTCCGCCAGTGCTTGATGGGGCCTGGCCATGTGCAGCCGGGCGAGGCCTCGCAACGCGTATGCGCGTGCGGACGTCGGCTCGATGGAGATGGCGCGGGTGAGGAGCATGATCGCATGTGCGTCATCGCCTCGCTTGATCGCGCGTCTACCCTCGCGACAGGCCGTGCGCGCAGCCGAGGAGGCCGGCGCCGCGCCCCACCCCCATTCGCGCGCCGGTTTCCCGGGGCTGGCGAAAGCAAGCGCGATTGAGAGGCAGAAAAGCCCGACGATGAGGAACAGCGCCGCTGCCTGACCACCCGCGCGGCGACCTTCCAGTGGCGGGGGCTGCCCGGAAACCGACCCCGCCGAGCGAGGAAGCCTGATCTGGCTCCCCCACGAACCGATACGCAGGCGGATTCCCCGGATTCTCGGTTGTACGCGTTGCCTTCCGCTCATGGCGCAGCCTGCACGTTGTTCTCGTCGCAGTCGTGTTGGCGTGACCGCGTGAGGATGTATCCCAGGCACAGCGCCACCGCCCCGATCAAAGCCGTGCCGGTCACCATTGCGGTGATGATCGACGGGCCGCCGTTCAGGAAGGGGACGTGGTAGTTTGCGAAGATGCCGGTTGCAACGCGTGTCTTCTTGCTGAAGCCCGTCCGTTCGGCAACTCTTGCAAGCCCGTCCGGCGCCGTAGAAGCGAGTGGGGAGAGCAGGCACAGGACCAGGCTGACCAGCATGCCCCAACCGAGCACGCGTGCGCCCGTGGCGGCGGGAGGCAGGTCGGGAGTGACGGAGCCACCTTCCCCGGTGGATGCGTGTTGTCCCACGAGCCGATAGCGCAGGTTTGAGGCTTTGAGCGTGCGCACGGCGGCGACCGTGACCACCCCCTCGCCGAGTCCGAGAAAAAGGTGCACGCCCACCATCGCCGGCAGTACCACGTCGAGGCGCGTCGTGCCGGACAACGCGAGTTCGAGACTGCACGCTGTCGCCGCGGCAACCACGGATATCCACGCGGCAATCAGCGTCGCCAGATGTTCAGGCAATCCCAGTCGCTGCAGGTCGCGATAAAGCGCATATCCCAGGAATGCGCCGAGGATCCCCATATTGAAGATGTTTGCGCCCATCGAGAGCAGTCCGCCGTCGGCGAAAAGCAGACCCTGTGTGGCGATGACCGAGGTCATGACCAGCGTGGCAGCCCACGGTCCGAGGACGATGGTGGCTAGGGTGGCTCCCAGCAGATGTCCGGACGTTCCGCCTGCAATGGGGAAGTTCAGTGCCTGGGCAGCAAAGATGAAAGCCCCCATCATGCCGAGGAGCGGGATCTGGCGCTCCTTGAGTTGCTCGCGCGTGATGGAGAGTGCGGCGCCGACGACGCAAGCGGTGACGACCCACAGCGCGAGCCCGGTTGGCACGCTGAGAAACCCGTCCGGGATGTGCATGGCGAGAAACATTGCGCCTTGCTTCCACCCGTGCTGGAGTAATCCTCCGCGGGGACGCGCCGTGCCGTTCCCCCCCTCCTCTGGCGTGTATCACTGCTTCCCACCAGGTCGCGCCCCGCTGTTTTGTGCGTACGGGCCGTGGGGGGTGCGCAGGATTTCAGGGGGATGCTTCGAAACCGCGAAGGACCCGTTCGGTGTTTCTCCTGGAGCACTCGAGGCGCTCGAAAAGAGGTGGCGTATCCGTGAAGGCAGTGGTCATGGCTGGTGGAGAAGGTTCGCGTCTTCGGCCACTCACCTGTACGCGACCGAAGCCCCTGGTGCCGCTGTGCAACAAGCCCGTGCTGGAACATACGGTTGAACTGCTCAAGCGGCACGGCGTTGACAAGATCATGGTCACGCTCCACTATCTGGCCGACGAGATCGTGTCATACTGTGGGGACGGGTCGAGCTGGGGAATTCCAGTCAGCTATTCCGTTGAAGACGAGCCGCTGGGAACCGCGGGCAGCATCAAACTGCTGGAGTCGGCGTTCGATGAGGCGTTCTTCATCGTCAGTGGCGATTGCCTGACTGATTTTGACCTGACCGGCGCGTTGAACTTTCATCACGACAAAGGTGCGATGGCCACCATCGTCCTTGCACGCGTTGAGAATCCGCTTGAATTCGGGGTGGTTATCACCGACGACGACCAGCGGATTGTGGAATTTGTCGAGAAGCCGTCGTGGGGCGAGGTGTTCAGCGACACCGTCAATACGGGCATCTACATCGTGGACCCGGAAGTGTTTGACTACATCGAGGAGGGTACCCCCTGCGACTTCAGCAAGGACCTTTTTCCTCGACTGATGGAGGCTGGATGTCCCCTGTACGGATACGTCGCGAGCGGCTACTGGAGTGACATCGGAAGCCTTCAGATGTATCGCCAGGCACACCAGGATCTTTTTGACGGACGCGTGCACGCCTCCATTCCCGGCAAGCGACTGGCCCGCGACGTGTGGGTCGGCGAGGGAACCGAGATCCACCCGTCGGTACTGATAAGAGGACCCGTGGTCATTGGCCGGAACTGCCGTCTCAAAGAGGGGGTGGAGATTGGGGAGATGACCGCGATCGGCGATAACTGCCTG
>JAJXVI010000034.1 GCA_021782195.1 bacterium
CCAGTTTCTGGGGCGTCCACCGGTGATGTTTTGTCGGAGAGGACAAAACAGATGGACGGAAAGTGTGATGGGGACTCAGTGTTTGTGCCGGTTGAATAAAACTTGTTTTATTCAACCGGCACAAACGCCGGGCGGAGGGAGTGCGCGTCGGGCGGCGAACATCGGGCAGGTCATGACCGAGATTTTTCGGGATCAGCCATTGCGTACAGCGCAGCCCTCTCTGCCCCATCTCACGCCAGTCATGCGTCAGACGTGCGGGGCGTTGCTGGAAGTGAATGCGACGCCCGAGATAGCGCGGAACGGATTCTCCAGGTACGAGATATCGAGGACCACCGGTCCATGACCCGCGGACGCTTCGTGACGAAGACGGGGCAGCCGTCCGGCCAGGCAGTGGATGGTCCCGGCCGCGACCGATGTCGTTTGGTTTTGCCCCGCGTCGTCAGGGCCCTGTACGTGACACTCGCGGCGATCGGATGTGTGCTTGTGTTCTCCTGGTGGCTGCGTGCCTCGGTATGTGCCGCTTCCTCGCGGGTCGCGCTGGTCGTGGGCGTCTCGTCGTACGACGCGCGAACGCAGATGCCAGAACTTCCACAGGCCGAGATGTCGGCGAGGGAGCTTGGGGGTGCTCTTGCCGCGCAGGTCGATACCACGACGATTGTACGCCGGATTCCCGTGGCCAGTCTGTTGCGCGAGATTCGGGAGGTGGCGGGCCGCTGTCCCGCGTCCGGTGAACTTTTTGTCTTCCTGCTGGGGACGACGAGGCATGGGAAGTTCCTGTGTAGCGACGGGCCCGTTTCGACGTCAGACCTTCGCCGTGCACTGCTGTCGAGTCACGTTCAGAGAAGAGTGCTGTTTCTTGACGCCGCGGACAGCGGCAAACTTGCACAGGCGCTGGCGGGCAACGGATTGACGGTACTTTCCTCAAGCGGAGTCTCTGGAGAGTCGTGGTGCGGTTTTTTCACTCACCACGACTGCGCGCGTTTCGAGAGTGGGGCGGTTGACGGGTGGGTGAAGGCTCTGAAGCGCACTTCCAACGGTTGGAAGGGCGACATCGCCAACAACGGTGCCCTGACGGTCGAGGACCTCCAGACTGCCGGGAACCGCACCGCTACCAGTGCGCTGCTGCATCGTGACGAAAGGCACGCCCTGGAATCGGACCTTGGCGTGGCGGTGCTTGACGCGGTGGTCCCGGAATCGGCGCGGAAGCTTCGTGAGGGCCATCCGGTCAAGCTATCCGATCTTCGGCATCACCTGGGGAATCCGCGCTACGCACAGTTTGCAGGTGTCATCGATGCGTTGCTCGACGATCACCTGGTGACTGCCGGAGCAAAGGTGCGTGCGCGTATCCGGGCGACGTTGCGCGCCAGTCATCCAATGCAGTCGTTGCTTGACCTGCATACACTGCTGCTGCACGAACACCTCCTCGAGACTCCAGGCGACACGCATATACTGACATGGAAACGCCTTGAACTGCGAAAATCGGGTGCCCGCGTCGTCGAACTGGTGACGACCGCCACGCAAAGGGCCCTGCTGTATGGCGATCCGGTTGCGCCAATTCTTGGGCAGCGCAGAGGGAACTACCCGTGGGGAACCTATGCCGGTAGACTCTCCGGGCGGATGAAGGGTCGAATGTGCCTTCATCTGACCGGACCGTACGTAACTGGCCGCTGGGAAGGAGAGATTTCCCACCACTGGCTTCGGGGAACCTGGATGGGTACGTATGACGCGCGAACTGGAAAACTCGCAGGCAGAGTCCTCGGTCTGCTTCAGAGTGAGAAACCGCCTGAGGGAAATCGAAAGCCCGTCGACGAGCCACTGCCGGGCATCTTCGAGGGTACGGTGAGTCGCGACGGGCTCAGCCTGTCGGGGACGTGGCATTCGCTGACGCCTCGTCGCCCATGGAGCGGCCACTGGCGGGTTTCGAAAGGAGAGGAGAACGGGCGTCCACGACCCGGCTCGTGCGAGTGAGCCTGTGTGTACACGTCGGCATTTCTCCAGGGCATTCTCGCGTGTTTGCCTGTCGCCTCACGGGAAAGGGGAGGCGGTGGCCCCGTTGCCACCGCCTCGCAGTATCCGTGCGTGCCATTCTCTCTCAAAGGCAGGAAATTGTGCGCGCAAGACCCTGGCAGCACCACACGGTTCATGTCGGCCAGAACAAGCCGAAAGCTCACCGCGAGTCTCCTGACAGTCCGTCTTCTGCAGCCAGCCGGTTCCTTGACGTGAAATTTTTGGACGGAATGGCAACAAAGTGATTACAATTCGCCGCCACACTTGCGCTATAATGAGAACATACAAATTCCACGAAGAGGAAGCCGCTCTCGATGACAGGTGTGAATGACTTGCTTCTTGCTAGCCGCCGTCCGGTTGGTGGTGCTCCGGACCGCACGCAGGGTTCATCAGAAGGGCTCGAAGCAGGAGAATCACAGGGGCAGGGCTCACTTTCGCAGCCAGATTCGTTTGTCCGCGGAGACCGCGAGACAACCGTTCCTGCCGCGCCGGGTGTATCTTCAGGGTGGGCGGCACCCGTTGGCCAGCAACCACTTCCTCCTCCAATCTCCGCGGTCACGCAGTACATCCACGACTTCTACCATGCACCTCGTGAGCCGAGTTCCATGCAGGGGCTGGTCTTCGAAGAGCAGCCCGATGGTAGCGTGGAGACGCTCCGTCGATCCAGTCAGACCACTCCGGATGTGCCGGCCGCAGGACCCGACATTCCCGCGAATGCTGTCAAGAACAACCGCGTGCTCATGGAGGTTGACGGCATCCACGAGGTTCTGGCCAAGCAGGAAGACCAGATCCATCGCCTTCTGGAAGCAACCCCGGCAGACCATGACAACGGAGCAAGCGTCGGGCAGCCTGTCATCGGTATCCACGAGGCGACCGGCTCGAACATCTTTGCAGATGGCTTTCGCATTGCGAAAGACCTGAGTATTCTGAAGGCGCTGCAGGGACACGCCCTGCCTTGCTCCTGGGCCCGCACGGTTGCGTTTTACGTTGACCCCACGGTTCGTTCGATTCACAATGAAGTGCGCCAGTCACTTGAAGCAGGACGTGACTGCCAGATGGTGGTGCACAGCGGTGGTGGAGCGGAAACTGCCCTCGCACTGTCCATTCTGGCACGCGAGGATGGTGGACGCTGGAAGAACCAGATCTCCCAGCACGTGCGTATCCTTGCGTTGTCGCCTGCCTGCGCTGTAAAGGATTTTGAGCGTGCAGGAGTGAATGCAGACGGAGTGTACTATACCGCCAGCCGGCGCGATCCTCTCTACCAGATGTCGCACCAGTACGTACCTCCGATTCTGTCCGGCCTGCTTCTGGCGAGGGGTGTGGTGGCCGGGCTTCCCTTGCTCTGGAACCAGCAGGCGATTGCTTACCACTCCCCGGACTACATCTTCTGGCGAAACATGGAACCCGATGGGAAACAACGGATCCAGGGTTATCTTGATGGTGGTTCCGGCGGAGACCACGTCGTCTCGTGAGTTGTGCGCACCGTTTTCAACGCTTCCTGCCGGCGTACCACTGAGTGTTCGATGCTTGGGCCTGTCGAAATGTGACGTGGCTACCCGATATGCTCTTTCGCCGCGCGTCCTGACGCGCGCCTTTCTGGCCTTGCGGAAGAAGAGCGACCGACAGGGGAGGGTTTCGTGAAGCCGTCTGTCGGTATGGTTCCCGTGCCCCAGGACGCGGACGAAGCCTTTATCGGAATCTCGAACGAGGGGACTGTCACCAGTTGGAACGCGGGAGCGAAGAACATCTTCGGTCCTGACGAGCAGTGCGCAATCGGGGCTCGTTTCCTGGCCCTCCTCTCCGACGGGCAAGCCGAGGGCACTGTGCTCCAACTTGAGGCGCTTTCAAATAAGGTTGCGCAGTTTCTCGAGATTCCCTGGCGATCACCTGCGGGAAGGCTCGCTCACCTTCAGTTCAGCCTCTTTCCTGTTCGCAATGCAACTGACGATATCGTGGCAAGTGTGTGCCTCGTACGTGACGTGAGCGAGGAGCGAATGCTGGAGCAACGGTTGGCGCGTTCTCAGCACATTGAAGCGGTGGGACGCCTTGCCGGTGGCATTGCCCATGACTTCAACAACCTTCTCACCGTGATCACCGGGTACAGCGACATTCTGCTTCGTGCGCTCGAAGAACGACCGGACCTTTACGATCACGTTTCGGAAATCTCCCGGGCGGCGGATCGTGCAGCGGCACTGACGCGTCAGTTGCTGGCTTTCAGCCGTCGACAGACCCTCGTATTGCGATTGGTGGACCTTAACCAAATGCTGGGGGAAATGGAACGCATCCTGCGTCCGTTTCTTGGCGAGGACACGGAATTGTTCATTGAGCAGCAGGTGGGACTGTGGCCCGTGAAAGCCGACCCGTCGCAGCTTGAGCAGATCATCGTGAATCTGGTCATCAATGCCAGCGACGCCACACCAGGTGGCGGCAGGGTCGTCGTGTCCACGTTCAATTGCGCGCACACCCGCACCCGTGTCATCGCACAGACACGGCGGGGCTCCCCGCACTCTCTCCGTGCGGGGAACGAGCCTTCAGCCGTGGACGACGCTTCAGCCGTGGACGACGCTTCAGCCGTGGACGAGCCTTCATCGGAGGTTGCGTCCTTTCCCGCCGGTCCCGGCGACACGCTCACGCGCGTCCCCGGTTCGCACGAGCTTCCCGTTGAGCTTCCCGACGGAGATTACGTGGTGTTGCGCGTGCAGGACAACGGTTGCGGGATGGATGCTTCCACGCTTGCCCACCTGTTCGAGCCATTCTTCACCACCAAGGGTACAGAGAGCAGCAGCGGGATGGGACTTGCTTTCGTGTTTGGGGTGGTGAAGCAGTTTGGCGGGCACATCGAAGTGAGAAGTGAGGTCGGGCGCGGCGCATGTTTTGACATCTATCTTCCGCGCGCAGCGATTCCGGTCCCAGAAGTGGACAGCGAAGCATCGTCATCGGTGCGGGGAGGCACGATCCTGCTGGTCGAGGACGAGCCCACTGTCCGGCGGCTGGCAAGCATCGTGCTACAGACCGCAGGTTATGAAGTGCTCCAGGCGGTGGACGGGCACGATGCGATTCGTGTTTGCGAAGCGCATACGCGGCCGATTGACCTGCTCCTGACCGATGTCATCATGCCCCGCGTGAGCGCGCCCCAGTTGCTTGAGCGAATGTCCGTGCTGCACCCGGAGGCACGTGTGCTCTTCATGTCCGGGTACAGCAGCGAGGTGCTTCTCAGACACACTCAGGGTACAGGCGAACTGCCGTTTCTTACCAAACCGTTTACGGTCAGTTCGTTGCGGAGCAAGGTTCGTGAAGTACTCGCCGAACCTCTATCCGCTCACGTGCCAGGCAGCTAGCTGGATCATGCTCTTGAGGCTTTGTTGAGCGACTTCCACCGCGCTCGCTTCGAACCCTGAGTGCATCTTGCAGTTCGAGCAGCGCCGGTCCTTGCGTGACTCCCAGTATGCCCAGTCGACGTCATTCCAGAATGTCTGGAAGTTGTCGTAGTATTTTTCACCGATCAGGTAACAGGGGGCCTTCCATCCGCGTGGCGTGAAGTTCACGGTTGAATACGGCGAACACGCGAGCTCGCGCAACCCCGCGGCGAACTCCAGGAAGAGTGGGGTGGCAGAGATCTTGTACTTGCGGGAAAGTTCCATCACACGCTTGAAGCGGTTGTGCATGTCCTCGCGAGTGAGGAAAACGTCTCGTTCAACGCTCTCGTAGTGATACCCCGGGGCGATGAGCATACCGTCGACCCTCATCTCCTTGAGCAGTTCGCATAGCTGCTCGACCTCTTCGATGTTGGTCTCCTTGAAGACGGTGGTATTGGTAAGCGTGACATACCCGCTCTTCTTGCTGACCTTGATCATGTCGATGGCCTTGTCGAACGTGCCGGGACGGTCGCAGACATGGTCGTGGGTCTCCTTCATCCCGTCGAGGTGAACGTTGATGAACAGATGCTTGCTCGGCGGAATCACGCCAAAGACCTTCTTGTCGAGCAGGAGGGCGTTGGTGCACAGAATGATGTACTTGCCCCGACGGATCAGTTCGCCGACAAGTTCGGGCAGTTCGGGATAGAGTGTCGGTTCACCGCCGCACAGGCTCACGATGGGCACACCGGCATCCTCTACGGCTTGCAGGCAGGCTTCGACGGAAAGACGATCCTTCAACTTGCCCGTGTGGCGCTCGAGGGAGCAGCCCAGGCACGCCAGATTGCACGTGTACAGGGGCTCAAGCATGATCACGGTCGGGAAGCGTTTGCGCCCCTGACGGCGCTGGCTGCTCATGTAACGCGCCTGTGCAATCGAAAAGCCAAGTGGAAATCTCATCTTGCTGTCTCCTGAATCTTTTTCAATGGCGTCGTTCGGGCTACCGCTCCTGGGGTCCTCCAGAAGTCCGGCCGACTGCCCTTCCGACACTGCTGTGGCTGCTCTGCAAAATGACTTCTCTCGTGGGCCGGTGAACTTTCAGCCCGAGCGAATCGCGGTCTCAGCAATATCAGGCGGCGGGTCCGTCGGTCGAGCCGAGTCCGGCCTGGCAGGGCGGGAACGCTGTCGCGGACAAAGTCACATGCAATAAGATACCGGTTCACGGCGACATGTCGGTTATCCGCTGCGTACGGTGTCGCGGACGATTATGCCATAAAGCAGTTGCCCTCGCAAGGGCAACTGACGCGTGAGGTTTCCATGAAAGATCGAACTCCTGCAGTCGGCAAATCAGGATGCAAGACCACCGGTGTCGGAAGCAACTCCGCTGGGAAGAAACTCCTGGAGCGGGTTGTTGTGCTGACCCATTCCGGCGGAAGACCCGCGCCTCGAATCTCTCTGACTCGAGGCGTCGGGATCCGGGGAGTGGCGAGGCGTGTTCTGCTGTTGCTCGCCTTCATCGGCCTGGTCTGGATGTCGGCGCAGGCCGATCCGCGCCGCGACCCGAATCCACGCGTTTCACCCGTGCCGGTTGACGGTCTTTCCTTCCGTCTCGGTCCGGGCGCGTTGTCTCGTGGCGGGCGCACCGCGCATGCTCCGTCGGTTGCGATGTCGCCGCTTTCCACGTCGATCGTGACCCGCCTTCTATCGGCGATTCCCCCTTCTCCTCAAAACCCGGAGGACGTGCAGGCTTTTCGACAACGGCAGACGTCGCTGCCACCTCCTCGGCCTGGCCGTACCGTTGCCGAGCCATTCCCCCCTCCCCCGGCAGCCGTGGCAGCGCCACATCCCGAGGCAGGACGACTTGTGGTGCTGCGGCACGGTCCGGAGGGCCCGGTTCAACTTGCACCGGTTGTCAGCGTGACCTTCTCGGAGCCCATGGTTGCCATCTCCTCTCTTGAAGAAATGAATACGCGTGCTGTACCGATTCACCTGACCCCGACCCCTCCGGGGCACTGGCGCTGGATCGGTACCCGGACGGTGTTGTTTGAGCCGGACCTGCAGCGGATGCCGTTTGCCACGAGCTACACGGCGGAAATTCCTGCGGGTACCAGCGACCTGGCCGGACACAAACTCGCGCAAGCGGTGCGCTGGACATTCAGCACGCCGCCACCACGTCTGCTGCAGGCCCTCCCTTCGGGAGATTCTGTCAGCCGCTCGCCCGTAATGGTCGCATTGTTTGACCAGCGTGTCGACCCCGCCGCGGTGCTTGCGACGATTCGCCTGACTCCGGCTGCTGGCGTGCGACTGGCCACGCCGGCGGAGCTTCGCGGCGACCCCGCGGCCCTTCATGCGGTGCAGGCCGCGCAACCTGGGCGCGCTGTCGCTTTTGTTGCGGATTCCCCGCTACCACTCAACACCGCCGTCACGGTGGCCGTGGGGCCATCCACTCCGTCGCTGGAAGGCCCGGTCCGTACGAGCTCCGCGCAGACCTTCTCTTTCTCTACCTATGGGCCCCTCGGAGTATCGTGGTGGTCACAGAACCTCCGACCTCGCGCCTCGATCTCGTTTCGTTTTACGAACGCGCTTGACGAAAAGTCGTTTCGCTCGTCGCAGGTGATGATTACTCCGCCACCACCGGGTGGGGCGAGAATCTCGGTCGAAGGGTCGTATCTGTCGATCCAGGCCGCCACACGAGGCCGAACCGACTATCGCATCACATTTGCACCGTCGTTGCGTGATACATTCGGGCAGACGCTTTCGGGCGCGCACTCCTTCGACGTACGGGTTGGGTCGGCGCAACCGTGGTTGACCGGACCGCGGGCTCCCTTCCTTCTGGCAGACCCGTTTTCAGTGCCTTCGTATACCGTGTTCAGCGTCAACGAACCCGCGCTTCGCGTGCATCTGTACGCGGTGCAACCATCCGACTGGTGGACCTACCTGCAGATGCAGCGAGGGTCCTCGGCCCCGGAAGGGGCAACCCCGCCCGGACACCTGGTGAAGAGTTTTACCGTTCATCCGCAGGGGCCGTCGGACGATGTCGTGGAGACTGCTATCGACCTGCGGCCTGCGCTGCACGATGGCCTGGGGAATGTCATCGTTGTGGTCGAGCCGACCGTGCAACCCCCGCAGCGCTGGCGCCGCCTGCGTGCGATGGCGTGGGTCGAGTCGACGAAAATTGCGCTCGATGCCTTTGTCGACAACCAGAACATGCAGGCGTGGGCGACCGGTTTGACTGACGGTCGTCCACTGCGTGACGTGCAGATTGACCTGATTGGTGAGGGACAGACGCCCGCGAACTCCGTCCGCTCGGACGTGTCGGCACGTACAGACGCTTCCGGGCTGGCTTCCCTGACCCTTCCGAACAGTCCGGCTGCCCACCCGGTGCTGCTCGCGAGCCACGGCAACGATGTGGCGTTCTTGCCTCAGAGTCAGTACTGGTGGTTCGGTGGCGCGGGCTGGTCTCGACATCCGGAGACCGACCGTCTGCTCTGGTATGCATTCGACGATCGCGGCCTGTATCGGCCTGGAGAGAAGGTGCACTTGAAGGGCTGGATACGGGTGCTTGGGGGTGGCCCTGGCGGTGTGCTTGAAGCCGTTGACGGGCGCGTGAAGAACGTTGCCTGGCGTGTGGTGGATTCCCAGGGCAACGAGGTGGGTCACGGAACCGTGCCATTGGACGGGAGTGGTGGGTTCGACCTGTCGTTTGCACTGTCGAATCGCGTGAATCTGGGGACTGCCACTGTTCAACTGGTCGCGCAGGGTGCGCTTGTGGGAGAGTTTGTGCATTCCCTGGCGATCGAGGAGTTCCGCAGACCCGAGTTCGAGGTCACCACTTCAGTGCAGCCCGGTCCCTACGTGATTGGTGGTCACGCTCTGGTGGCCGGACTTGCGAAATACTTTGCCGGGGGCGTTCTCGGCAACGCGCCATTGCAGTGGCGCGTGACTGCCACCCCCACTTCGTATTCGCCGCCAGGCCACGACCAGTTCACTTTTGGGACCTGGATGCCGTGGTTCTGGTCTTATCTGCCGAGTCCATCCGAGAAGCCTGTGGTGCACACATACGACGCCACGACCGACGAGTCAGGGCGCAACGTGCTGCGCATCGATTTCGATGGCGTTCACCCTTCCCGTCCTACGGCCCTGGTAGCGCAGTTGACCGTGCACGATGTCAACCGTCAGGCGTGGACCGCCTCGGCACACCTGCTGGTTCACCCTGCCAGCGAGTACGTCGGGCTGCGCCGCTCCCCGATTTTTGCGCAGGCCGGTCATGCCGTGAAGGTCGAGGCCATCGTGACCGACATCGACGGCCACATGGTTTCGGGGCGAACCATCCACCTCCATGTTGCTCACGTGGAATGGGAGTATCGGAACGGTTTGAGTCGAGAGGTCGACAACCATCCGTTTGACACCGAACTGGTCAGTGGAACGAGTCCCGTCAGTACCGAGGTCCACCCTGAAGAGGGTGGAACCTGGCGGGTCCGGGCTACGATCGTTGACCCCGAGGGACACACAAACACAAGTGAGTCCACCTTCTGGGTCGCAGGGACCAGCTCTCCCGTGTCTCGTTCGGTACAGGCCGACCACGTCATGCTGGTACCGGATCGAGATCACTACCAGCCCGGCGAAGTTGCCCACATTCTTGTGACCTCGCCGTTTCCGGGAAGTGGTCTGCTCCTGATTTCCCGAAACGGTCTGCTCGAGAAGCGCCCGTTCACGCTTCACGCGACCTCCACGACGCTGGACGTTCCCATCGGGGAGAACGCGATTCCGGACCTCTCCATAACCGTGGAAGTGGCCGGGGCGTCATCGAGTGCACCCGAGGGCGGGGGAACTGTCTCTGCTCCGGATGTGCGTGCCGGAGCCAGCGCTTCACAGCGCGGACCGGCCGAGCGACCTGCGGGCTTGCGACCGGCCTACGCGCTGGGGACGCTCACCCTGCGAGTTCCCCCTCTGACTCGTCGCTTGACGGTTCGTGCAGTGCCCCGACACAGTGCAATCGCTCCTGGCGCGCGTACAGGCATTGACATCACCGTGCGCGATGCGCACGGGAAACCCGTGGCAGGCAGTCAGGTCGCCCTGGTTGT
>JAJXVI010000035.1 GCA_021782195.1 bacterium
TCCTCTACCTACGATGGAGTTCATCTGAGGCTGTACATGCAGGGAGAGGCCCCCGGCGTCGGATGCACGGCGCCGGCCACGGCGTGGTTGGAGGCAGACGGGCTGTGGCCGGTCGTTTCGTCAGTGGCGATAACCTTGACGGGGTGTGCATCCACGTTTGCCGAACCTGCCCACCTTGCAGCCAGCAACAATCCGGAGCGTATCGATCACAACGGGGTCCTGCTGGACACTGTCATCGGTGCCGCTGATACGACTTTCTACTTTCACCACCAGAACGGCTTGAATTCTCCCTGCCGGACGCTCGAGGTGCGGTTGGAAAATCGCTCGCGCGGCCCAGTCGACCTTCTCGTCATGGAGAGTGGTGCCGGTCCGTCCCGTGATGAACTCTACGCCGGACATTCGGCAACCTGGCGCGGGCTGCGATGGATGGTCCGCGGGAACGGACTTGCCGTGCACCTTGAGCCGGGCGACGAGTGTCTTCTGGATCAGCGCACCCTGTCCCCTGGAACGGTGGCATGCGGCATTGGCCAGGTCATGGTCATGAATGGCAAGCCTCCTCATCTGGTGGTCGAGGCCACGTCACCCGAAATCGTCGTGAACGGCCCGGTGTTGCCGTCACCCGCCCTCTCTCCCACCGCGGACGACCACCCCGCCGTTGCAGTACCTGCAGAAGGCGTGCCGGGGCAACTTTCCACGCAGACGCCGGAGTCACAGGATGCCGGAGCAAACGGTGTGAGCACGCCGCTTCCATCGCCAACGCTCGATGCGCCGGCTCGTCCCGGCCAGGAGAGTGTGCGGGGACGTGGCCTCTTCGGTCCACCGTTGAGGGATCTGCAGGCGACCTACGTGGTTGGCGGTCCCTACGCGTTCGTGTCGATTGGCGGCCCGCCATTTCTCCAACCCCTCGGCGACGGTACGCCGAACGTCGGCAACTACGGGGTGATGTACCGCGTTCACTTGTTGTTGAGTAATCCCACGGCACAGGCGACCCACGTCTATGTGGTCTTTTCTGTGGGAGGTGGGGTGGCCCGGGGATCGCTGGTCGTGGACGGCGCTCTCGTCGAAACGCCTGTGCTGAGCACGCGCGTTGGAATGCACCGCGAGTTTCAACTTGGCGACGATGTGCTGTCGCCAGGCCAGCAGCGTGCAGTGCGGATTGACGTCATGCCCGAGCCCGGATCGAACTACCCCGTGAACATCATCGCCAAGGACCTGCCTGCGAATCGCTGAGGACCTGCGTGCGAGTTGCGGGACCTGCGTGCGAGTTGCGGGACCTGCGTGCGAGTTGCGGGACCTGCGTGCGAGTTGCGGGACCTGCGTGCGAGTTGCGGGAGCGTCAGTCGAGCCCTGTGAGAACGGAGGTTTTGAACTCCTCAGGTCGAGACATTCCAGATTTCGAGCAGTCGCCAGCCCCCGAAGCTTCTGGCGACGACACCGGTGAGGTCCCATCCGACGCGACAGAGCTGAGATACAGTGAGGGGAACGGTAACTGGGCCGATTGCATCTCCTCCGGAGTGTGACTCCAGCCAGAGCACGCCGCTTTCGACGCGGGTTACCGTGAAATGGTCAGTACGTCTGCGTACGGTGTGGACAGTTCCCTGCTCGCCCAGATGTTGCGACAGGAGCTTGTGAAGGTTGACCGCGGCCGTAACTTCCGTGGAGGTCTTGTCGACGATTTCGTCCGGGTCATGTTGGTCAAGGAGGCGGTCGTTGAGCCATCGGAGCAAACGTCTCATGACAGTGGAGGAGGCGCGTCGGGTGGTCTCTGAGCGGGAAATCTTGGTGCCGAGGAAGCGATTGATGAACTCTTGTGCCAGTACTGGGGTCATTTCCACGTCGGCGCTCAGCCCCGGAGCTGCGTGTACTTCTGAATTTTCAAGAAAGATGCGAAACAGCGTGACAACGCTGCGGTAACGTGCAAGGGTGCTTGGGGAGAGACGCAGGCGCTCAGCGTCGAGGAATTCCTCGAGCGCTTCACCGACGGTTCTCGGCGCGGATTTTGATCGCGTGGACATGAGCGAATCTCCGTCTGCGGCACGGGGCCGCTCGTGTGCGGGCATGATTCCTCGTTGAGCGGATGCTTCCCTCCGGGGCGGGTTGAAGAGGAGAGACCGGCAGCGTGGCTCGCAGTGACATTCCTAAAGACCCGCTTGACCGAAGGACAGGTCTACAGGAACCCGATGACGGAGACGTGTCTGTGTTTGCACCTGGGACATCAGTGGAAGGCTCGTTGTTTGCGGTCGGTAATGTGGGTGTACTGGCGAGAAGCAGGGCGCACCGGCTTCGGACGCATCGCCGGAGGAGGGCCAGGAGCCGGTGCGAAAACCTCTTGCACAGCATTGCGGGAATCCCGCGACCTGTGGCACATTGTGGATCGGTCAGCCTCCAAGACCCCGTGCGCGGGTCGACGCGACCTTTTCGGCCACGCCGACAACGGTTGGAGCCGGGTTATGTTGAAACGGGTGCTTCTGGCGGAGCGCCGTGACAGGTGCGTACCGCGTCGCGACACATCCAGAGCAGTCGGTCAAGTTGGAGCGGCTTGCTGATGAGCCCGAATGCTCCCTGAGCCATCAATTCATCGCTGATAGTGTCGTCGAGCAGTCCGGAAAGTACAATGACTGGAAGGTCGGGGCGGACATCCTTGAGTTGCCTGAGCACTTGCTCACCGGGTAACCCTGGCATCACAAGGTCGAGCAGAACCACGTCGAAAGTCTTGCTTTCGGCCATTTCAAGCCCTCGCGGCCCATCTTCAGCGGTGTGGACCTGAATTCCGTGGAGGGTCAGGTACGATGCCATCATGCGTCGCAGAACTTCCTCATCATCGATGATGAGCACGTTCAATGGACGAGGAGGCAGCGCACCTTCGACTCTTTTTCGTTCGGGTTCGCGAATGTCTGCGGTTGCGATGGGAAAAGAGAGTTGCAGGCTGGTGCCGTGGTGGGACCCGGTCTGTATCTCGATTGCGCCATTGACGGTCTCGATCTGGGCGATGAGCGGTGCCAGGTCGGAGAGGATGGCGTCTCGTGAAGACGGGGCTTCGGGTGACCGGGTCCACGAAAGCTCGAGATAGGGGCGGTTCGTGCCTCGCCCGAATCCGACGCGAATTTCTCGGTACACGGGGCTGATCGTGCCGGCCGCGTAGAGTACGGCCTTCAGTACCGTGCGTTGCACCACCGCAAGTGGCGCCTGGATCACCGGTGCGCGTGAGTAGCAGCGACTGATGGTGACGTTTTCGAGCAGAAGCCCGGCCTCAAGCAGTTCCAGTGTATCCTCTACGACGTCGAGAAGATACAGGGCGCGAGAGCGACTGCGTCGCGCGTGCGCCATGGTCAGGAGGCTTCGTGTGAGGGTGGTGCCACGTGCCAGTACCATGTCGATGCTGCGCACTTCGGTCGGGAGGCAGTCTGGACCCAGTCGTTCTCTTGCCACCTGAAGTGCAGCACGGATGGAGGCTGTGACATTATTGAATGAATGTGCAACGCCCGTGGCGATCACTTCGAGCAGGCGCTCGTCGTCGGAGACAAGTTCGTCAAGCGCGCCAGTCATGGGCACTGCCGGCAGATCTACCACCGTATCATTGGCTTCAGCTTTAGACTTCCTGGGCTCTTCGGCGACTGCCTCCTCGAAGTCCGGGCTGTTGTAGTCGTCTGTTGCGGCGTTTGTGGAGTCCTTCTTGCGAGCCACTTCCCCACCCTCTCGAGAAACTGAATACAGTTATGCGACCTGTGTTGTGCTCAGGGTTCCCTTCTCAGGGGAGCAATCCCTACCTGACCTGTGTGAAACTGCGATTCTGATTCAACCGAACAACGAAGGCACGAATCGCAGCCATTGCGGGAATCCTGGTGACGGTTGGGTGCACAGGTCACAGGTTCCGCAACGGCTTGACTCGGCGCGTCGACCTCCGAAGTGGCCGAGCAGGAGAGCGTGCCGGCATCCGGAGCGAGCACGGGCATAGGATGCCATCCGGCGGAACTGTTGGACTCGCCTCAGGCGGTTTCGGTAGAAAGCGTTGAGCAAGTCGGCTGCCTTCAGGTCGACCATCGACCTGGCGTTGCCCGAGTCCGGGAGAGATGTCGAAGAGTCGGCGGGCTCCACGTAACCGAAGTCAGCCTGCACCAGGACACCGAGTTGCAGGAGGGCGGTCAGGGTTTCCTTCACAGCACTGTCCCGGTGCGCCCCCCCTCAGGAGAGTTGATGAAGTCGATAGAGATTGAGTCGATGCCCCAGACTTTCTCCTACCAGGGAGCGCGCCACGTCGTTGTCGAAGCATGGGCCTTCCACCAGTCGGCGCACTGCCATCTCGTCTTTTGGATGATGCAGGAGCAGGCACTTGCACGTCTGGCCGTCGCGCCCCCCTCGCCCGATTTCCTGGTAGTAGGCTTCGAGGCTGGTCGGAAGTCGAGCGTGGATGACCGCACGTACGTCGGCACGGTCGATGCCCATGCCGAACGCGTTGGTCGCGACGATGGCCCGCAGTTTTCCCGAAGTAAAAGCGCGTTCGGTTTGCTGACGGCGGATTCGCTCGAGGCCGGCATGGTAACAGGGAATTTCAAGCAGTTTTGAGAGATGTTCCGCTTGAGCGCGGGTGCCAACGTACACGATTCCCGTTCCCTGTCTTTCTGCGAGCAGAGCTTGTATTGCTGCCACGTGTTCGGCGTTGTCGGGTGCCGGGCCGGAGTGGATGCTCGCATTCCCCAGTGGGCTGCGCGTTCGCCGAACCTCGATCTGGAGGTTCGGGCGAAAGAAGTTTCCGATGAATACAGCGGGGTCGTGCAGGCCGAGTGTGCGGATGATATCTTCTCGAACCTCGGGGGTGGCGGTTGCGGTCAGCGCCATACGGATGCGAGGCTGCAGGTCGCGTGCGACCTCGGGAATTCGACGATAGTCCAGTCGAAAGTCGTGGCCCCACGACGATATGCAGTGGGCTTCATCCACGGTCAGCATGGAGACCCCTCGACCCTTCAGAAGTTGGCGCAACGCAGGGGAGCGAAACCGTTCCGGGGCGACAAAGAGCAAGCGCGCAGTGCCGTTTTCAACGAGGCCGGTGGCGTGGGCCAGTTCCTGTTCGCTCAGCAGGCCGTGCATGCACGTTGCCTGGATCCCTAGTGCTCTGAGTGCACGTACCTGGTCGTTCATCAGGGCCACAAGGGGAGACACCACCACCGTGAGACCTTCGAGCAGCAGTGCCGTCAGCTGGAAGCAAAGAGACTTTCCAGCGCCCGTGGGGAGGACGCCCAGCACGTCCTGCCCCTCCAGCGCGGGCTTGATGATTTCTAACTGGCCGGGGCGAAAGTCGGTGAAGCCGAAGGACTTCTGGAGCTGCCGTCTGGCTCTGTCGATCGTTGTTTCTGGAGGGCTTGTCGACAATGTGAATTGCTGCCGATTCGCAAGAACCGCGGGTGGACGCTCGGGGCCGTTTTTGGCGGCACGGGCAAGAGAGCGAGAAGCGAACACAGACACCACACCCTTTTCCGAGAAAGTCAGGATTTGCAGTGCGCGAAGGTGGCTGGCTATCCGCGAGCATGCCTGCGAGTCAATGTCGAGTCGCGTACAGGCGTGTTCACGTAACCAATCACGTTGCGCCCTGCAGGAGAGGTTGCGCATTGTGGAGCGGAGCCTGCTTAAACGAGGTCAAAAGAGAGCTGGGTGTCTGTTTGAAGGATGGCCGTCAGTTCGTGATTGATGTCGGGCGTTGCGGAGACTCGAGCGGGCGTGGCATGTCTGGCCCGGCTTCAGGGAATCTGGCAGAAAACCCGGGGTAACTACCGGGCCCGGATGGCGGCGCGCAGGTGCTCTTCCGGCTTCTGGGAGTCCGGCCGGAAACCGGGGAAGCATTGTAGGGGGAACCCCACAACCTGCAACCTCCAGCACGAAGTGGAGCGACAGTCGTCCCAGCCACACATCCTGGTCGGAGAGACCTTTTCGGCCGTGCTTCTAGAGTGACTCGACGACGATTTCGTGGTTCGTGTACACGCAGATCGAAGCGGCAATCTTCAGCGCTTCAGCCACGATTTCGTGTGGGGTGAGAGTTGAGTGGTGTGCCAGCGCGCGGGCCGCTGCCAGTGCATAGGGACCGCCCGAACCGATGGCGGCGATTCCGTCGTCAGGTTCGATAACGTCGCCGTTTCCGGACAGCACGAGGAGGTTCTCCTTGTTTCCCACGAGCAGGAGCGCCTCGAGTCGACGCAGATATTTGTCGGTGCGCCAGTCACGGGCAAGTTCCACGGCCGAGCGCAGCAGGTTCGAGTTATACTCTTCGAGCTTGTTTTCAAGTTTCTCGTAGAGCGTAAGGCCGTCGGCGGCCGAACCGGCAAAGCCTCCTACAACCTTGCCACCCGCCATTCGGCGAACTTTTCTTGCTCCGTGCTTCATCACCGTCTTGTCGAAGGTAACCTGCCCGTCGCCCGCCATGGCCATCTGGCCGTCACGAAGCATTGCGACGATGGTTGTGGAACGAATTCTCATGGGGCTCTCCTTGAGGGGGTGGCGTGGGCGCGGTAGACGTTTCCCGCGGCGCGACGAACAGATCCCCCGAGTTCAAGGCGAACCAGTGTTCGAAGCACGGCCTGCGCTTCAATTCCCGAGCGCTGGGAGATTTCCTCCATCGAGAGCCAGTCCGGACCGCCAAAGCCGTCACAGCTTTCGAGCACGGCCAGTATGCGCCTGGACTCATCGTCATCCGGCGGTTCTCGAGGCAGTGACGGTGTGGGAGGGATGTTGAAGCCTGCCAGGATATCGTGCCCGTTGGTTGCGAGCGTCGCCACTCCCTCGCTCAGCAGTCGGTTGCATCCGTCACTGAATGAAGTGAGGATGCTGCCGGCCACCGCGAACAGCGGACGGTCCTGGTCGATTGCGTACTCCGCCGTGATCATTGCACCGCTTCGGATACCGGCCTCGGTGACCAGCACCGCTCGGGCAAGACCGCTGATCACGCGATTCCGCGCCGGAAAGAAGGCGGGCCGAGGAGAAGACCTCGGTGCGAACTGGCTCACGACCGCCCCACCTTCTTCGATAGCCCGCTTTAGCGCGCGACTTTCTGGGGGATAGCATACGTCGGCTCCGCATCCCATGACGGCGACGGTGGGGGCTTTCTTGTGCAGGGCACGGCGGTGTGCAGTCTCGTCGATTCCGCGTGCCATCCCGCTGATGATGCACAGGCCGGCTTCGGCCAGTTCGTCGACGAGGGTTTCGCTGGCACGCAGACCGTAGACGCTCGGCCGACGCGTGCCGACCACCGCCACGCCCGGAAGTGACAGAACCTCCGCGCGGCCGCGTACGTATAAGACGAGCGGAGCGAACGGAACTTCGGCCAGTTGCGGGGGATACGGATGGATTCCGCTCACGAGCACCTGACAGCCAGCACGTGCGGCGTCTTGAAGAAGGTGCTCCGGATTCAGGGACTGACGTGTGCGAATGATGGCTTCGCCAAGTGCAGGGGATACTTCGCGAAGCGCTTCGGGAGGAGCTTCCCAGACGGCCTGGGGAGTATGCATGCGCGCAAGAAAGCGACGCAACCCCCCCGCGCCCAGGCGTTCAACCCGTGAAAGCCCTACAAGATACGGGTACTGAGAATCTGCGGCGGTGGACATGTGCTGTATTCCACCCTGGAAAGTCGCTTTCAACCTGCCTGGTCACGTCAGCACGGGGTATACAGAGAATACGAGCCGAGAAACACCGTTGAATCCATACCACCTTCACCACGTCTGCAGCGGGCTCCTTCTTGACAAATCGGAGTCTTCTGCAAGTTTCCGGCTCCGCGGGGATAGTGACCGCTACTCGATCCGAAAGACGGTCTTTCCCACCGTTACCACGTCGCCACGATTGAGCAACACGCGGTTGCCAATGCGGTGGCCATTCACAAAGGTTCCGTTGGTGGATCCCAGATCGTCGATCCAGTAGCCCGTTGCTTCAGGATGAATGCGCGCGTGTCGGTGTGAGGCGGCGTTGTCCGACTCGAGCACAATGTTGCCTTCCTCGCGCCCGATGATGACGTCATCGGATAGGAGCCGGTGGCAAAGGCGTCCATCGAGACTGACCAGAGAGAGATGATCCACGGCCTGAGCGCCAACCTGTGATGACGGTGACTCTTGGAACGGTGGCGCAACCGTTGCTTCATTCACGGAAGCGTTCGCGGTGGGCGTCCTGTCGTCAGTCGTGGCTTGTGCGGTGAGGACACCTGATGACGGAACCGGGGATGCCGACGGGGCCGGGGACGTATCGGTGGCGACTGGAATCGCGCTCGCCGCCCGACTGCCCGGGGGGGGAATGGCAGACTTGCGGCGACTCTCCGCGGTGATGCCGAGACGCTCGAACACGTCCATGTATCCGGGATAAAGCGCGGTGATGCGTGCGAACTCTTCTTGCGCCTCCATCTGGCGCCCTGTTCGTGCCATGGCCGTCGCGAGGTTGAACCGTACGTCGACCATCAACTGGGGATCGAAGTCAGTGCGGGTCAGCACCTTCTTGAAGATTTCCAGAGAGGTCTCGGGTTCCCCGGTCTCGACGAGCGCGCGAGCAAGGAGAATCAGGTTTGCGAGCGAGATGTTGTCTTCGGGGAGCGTGTCTTTGAGCAGGGAAACGACCTCGCGCCATCGTGCAGCCTCGATGAGGTGCAGGGCAAGGAAGAAGCCCACCATCGTACTGTCCGGCATGACCCCGAGGAGTTGATCGAGCACCGTGCAGGCTTCTTCATTTTCGTGATTGCCCCGATGTGCGAGTGACAGCAGAACCGTCACGCCGAGCAGGTCGGGAAAGATCACCAGGGAGGAGTTCTCGGTCAGACATGTCGTGAGCCGCAATGAGGGGATGTACTTGCGGAGTCTCTGACCCAGTTTCTGCTGGCAGAGAAGGACCTTCTTGAAACTGTGTACGGCCTCCTCATAGTCGTCGAGGCCAAGAGAGAGGGCACCGTGAAGGAAGTATGCGTCTGCACACTGGGCATCGCGCGTGAAGGAGTCGCTCAGTCGGTCGCGAGCTTCGCGGACGTCGCCTCGTAGAAGCGCCTGCGACCCGGCCACGAATGCTCGTTCCGCGGCCGACACGGCGATGTTCTTCAGCATCTGAGTGAAGAAGCGCCGTGGTTGCTGAATTTCCATGTACTCGATCGAGGGGACGATTCGTCCGAACAGCGGGTGGATGTGGCGCTGCAGGTAGAGGCCGGTCTCGCCGGTCTGGCCTCGCGGTTCCTTGGAGGGTTTGAGTACGCGCGTCACTTCACCGACGCCACGTGCAGCTACCCGGCCGGCGAGTGAAACACCGTCCTTGAAAGTATCCATGATCTCTTCCTTGCCCAGGGGGATCGCCTCCAATCGACCGCGGCGCACGGTCCCGTCGGTTGTACGAGAATCGTTCGGGGAGGAACGCCATCCGCCGCATGGGACGAAATTCAACGTGCGTTGCCGAACACCCCTCCTCCTCGCCTGCGTTGGAGCTTCTTTTCTGTGCAGTGGTGCAGGTCTGTCGATTCCCGGGCCATGCCTGGATTGTGTGGGTAGAAGCGAGAGAGGAGAGGCTGCAAGCGCCCCTCCTCTCTTCGCGTCGAAGGTGTGAAAGCGTTCGGAAGTGAGAGAGGACATTCGCCCTCTCTCACCTTCGGTCAGTGGTGCAGGAGGTTGTTTCCGAAGAACGCCGCAGGGTTGATGGTGAAGTGGATGCTGCCCGGTGGCGTGTTCGTCAGGCTGAGTCCGGCGTAATGGATGATCTGTGCCGGGCCGAGCATTCCGCTTGCGATATAGGCAACCAGTTGTTCCTGCGCTGCCTGGGTCTGCTGGAGCGACGCGGCCTGGGTCGGATCAAGCAGGAAGCCGTGCTTGCCACCCTGGGTCTGGAAGAGCCCCGAGCCAACCGCCGGTGCAGACTCCTGAGGTAGCAGGTTGATCTTTACGAGCGCGTCGACCTGGGGCAAGTCGCCCGCAATTGCGAGATCGGCCGTACCTGAGTTTGGAACGACCTGGTCGTTGATCATTTCCTGCATCAATACCTGGGCGGGTGTACCACCAGCCAGATCGCCCTTCAGCATGTGCGGGCCGTAGTTGAAGGGGTCCACGTCGTCCATTACAGTCTGGGCGATCCACAGGAACTGCTCGAATCCTGAAGATCCGACCGCGAATCCCTGTGCTGCCAGGGCCGTGTCGAGCTCCGGACCGAACGTGGCCGAGTTGGCAAAAACCGAGGCGAGACGACCACCGGCCACGTTCAGGACACCGACACGTGTGGTCGGTTCCATGGCCATGAAGGTTCCTCCCAGGATTCCACCGAGCGACTGTCCGGAAAACGCGATCTGGGAAGTGGATAGCATGGGGGTTCCCCCGCCATTGAACTTCGTCTGACCGCTCGTCACAAGTTTGACAGTGGTGAACATGTCGTTGAGGGTCTGGTAGAAATTGCTGCGGGTGAGCGCGAGG
>JAJXVI010000036.1 GCA_021782195.1 bacterium
AAGCTGTACTCCGGCAACACACGCAATCCCAAGGAGCTCGCAAGCTTCAACAAGGAACTTGCCCTTCTCGGTACCCAGAAAGGCGAACTCGAAGAACGCGTCCTGCAGCTGATGGATGAGGTAGAAGCCACCATAACCGACCTCACGGCGCTCGAAGGCCGACTCTCACGCGCCCGCAAGGAACTTGACGCACAGCGCCAACAGACGCAGAGCGTACGAGACCAGTTCGAAGAGCAGCTCGGAGAGCTCGTGGAGAAACGCAACCAGATGGTGGCCGAACTGGTGGAGAGCGACAACAGCCTCCTGATTCGCTACGAAGCGCTCCGCAAGCGAAAGGACGGGGTTGCCGTCGCCCGCCTGGAAGCCAACAACTGCGGCGAATGCGGAACCGGCCTGCCAGACTCCATCCGAAGGCGCGTTCAGGAGCGGCAACTCGTATACTGCTCCTCCTGCGAGCGCATCCTGTTCACCGACTGAGACCCGTGCACCGACTGCGCCGTGTTCTTCAGTGGCGCGAAGGTGTTCACCGACCGTATTCGTTTCCCAGACTGCGCCCCTTCCCGGCGAAACTGCGTCAGACGAGCTCGAGTTCCGCCACCCCGGGCATTGCATTGCGGTCTTCCATCACGTCCACCGTACTGTTGGCCAGCCAGTCCTCAAGCACAAGTGAACCAACAACCACGAGGCAAACGGTCGAGAACGTCACGGCCGGATGGGTGGATGCGAACACCGGAGCATGAAATACAAGCGCGCTCCAGACCGCGAAGAGGCCGCCACCGAGACCGAACGAAACCATCCGAGACAGGCGGTTCCTGCCCGACTGCCGGTTGACGGCGCCAAAAAAGGCCACCACGTACGGCACCGAGCCGACGAGATCCACCCCGTAGTGCCCGACGTTGAGCGTCGACAGAATCATGGTACAGACATAGAGGAACAGGAAGACGCGAACACGAGGGTCTACCCGACGAACCCCCAGGAAGACCGCCAGGGTCCATCCGAGATGAAGTGACGGGTAGCAGTTTCTTGCATAGCCGATCGCTTCGTGGTATGGAACCGGTGTTGTCACAAGCGGCAGAGGACCGTTCGGAAAATTTGCGTCACCCACGAACAGGTTGATCCCGATCATCGGAAACAGCCAGTAGCACAGAAACCCGACCGTGCCGATCACCATGAAGTGCAACGTGAGGTGGCCGTACGTCGACTCAGGGTTCTTCAGACCCAGAAGCACGGCCGTGATCATCAGGAGCGGCAACTCATTGTAGGTATAGAACGCAATGTAGGGCATCACCGTGCCATTGCGCATGATCCGGGCCGCTTCCGCGGCCGGCTGGAACCCGAAAGTTCCGTCCACCTTGTAGCCAAACTGATCGTACACCATCGGTGCGTGATGAATGACCACAATGTGAAGCCAGGTGCTGACGTGCGGGAAGAAAAGCATGACCAGCGAGAGCAGGAACATCCCCCGAGCCCAGAGGCGCTCGTCGCCGCGCGAGTTGAAGAATCTCCATGCCATCCCGCAAATCGCACACAGGGCGGCGGCAAACCCTACCGCGCCAAAACGGTCAAAGGTAGACCAGGAAGCTGGGTGTGACCAGAAAAAGCGATACACCTCGCCGGCCAGACCGAGCGAATAGACCCAGAGGGCTTCCCCTCTGCGAAACGGCATGGTCGCGTAGCACATCACCATGCCAAGACACAGGGAGTTGTACATCACGTTGTCGATGCTCCCGTAGAAGCGATCGATGCTCACGTTGACGAAGCCCGTTGCAATTCCCAGGGCCAGAAACGCCGACCCGCCGAGAATCATGATTGCTGGCAGGCTGAGGGCCTTGACGGCGTCACGCTGATCTAAGGTCAGCGTCATCTCGCCGGGTTCAAAGAATAGAAGTGAAGATAGTCTTTTCACGATGCGTGCGGGTGCTTCGCCGCAAAGCCCACCCACTCCCTCCCCGCCCGAGACGGCATCGCACCGCGTGGCATCCCGCACGCGAGGGGCGCGCGGGTGCGAAAACGCACGAACCGCTCGCAAGCAACGTCCCCGAAACCGGGCAGGCGCAAGCACGGATCACGCTATCAGCCCGACTGCCCCGAGTCCGGTAGCGTGACCGGCCGCTTTGCGCCTTTGCGACGAAACACGTCGGTTTTCAAGCTTGCGACGCGATCCAGAAACAGGATGCCGTCAAGATGATCGTTCTCGTGCTGCACGGCGATAGCCTCGAGCGCGTGGCTCTCCATCTCGAACTTGCGACCTTCCTCGTCGTACGCGCGGAACCGAATGCGCTCGGCCCGAAGCACGTTTGCCGTGAACTCGGGGATGGAAAGACAGCCTTCCCGAATGATGCGACGGTCATGCAGCTCCAGGATCTCAGGATTCACGGCGATGATCCGTCGCCTTTCCGGAAACTTCGCAGACACATCGATGACCAGAACCCGGCGCAACACGCCAATCTGAGGGGCAGCCAGACCGACCCCCGGACTCGCGGAAAGCGTCTCACAGAGGTCGGCGACCAGGGAGCGCAGGTCGCCATCGAACGCCTCGACCGGTGCGCAATGTTTTTTCAGGCGAGAATCCGGGTACAAAAGAAGCTCACGAACTGCCACCTACAGTTCCACCGTCTCCACCGGATGCGCCGTGATCTCCACGCCCATCTCGCGACCCAGATCACCAAGGCTGTGATTGAGGCGCTCTCCCGTCACACCGACCGGCAACTCGACCTCGAGCACGAGCTGATAGAGCGGGTCCACCCCCGGCGCTTGCGAACGGTGAGTCACAACGTCGGTGATGTTCACACCGAGCAGCGCGAGAAGATTTGCCACGCGATAGACGAGACCGGGCCTGTCGGCCCCGTACAACGAGATGAGGTACGGTTCTTCCGGCTCGTCTGCCGGCGAGGTCACGGATGGCGCAGCGAGAGGCTTGACGTGAATGCACAACTCGAGCACCCGGGCCAGCGCCTCGAACCGCTCGCGAAGATGCGAAAGCCGCTCGGGGTCGACGCTCGCAATCACGAGCATGGCGAACTCCCCTTCAAGGCGCGTCATTGATGAGTCTTCCAGGTTTGCCCCGACCTCATAGAGAACTCGCGTCACCGCTGCAACAATCCCCGGACGATCTTTTCCCGAGGCGGACACCAGAATGGATGCTTCATCGCTCATGCGTGCACATGTCTCCCCTTCGTGTGGTTGATGGCTGGGGCCGTGATGCTCACTTCGTGCGTCACCGGATTCCAGTCAACCGACGCACCAAGCGCCTCTCCCAGAAAACGCAGGGGAACGAGGGTTCGACCGTGAACCTCGACCGCCGGCGTCAGCATGACGGTCGTCTGTCCGTTGACTTTCGCAAGCGTGTTTCCAACGGTCAGTTCCACCGTGGTCGCTCCGCGGGTGGCCGTAACGAGACCTGTACTCGGCTGAAAATCGACCCGCGCGCCGATCTTCTCGAATACGCCGCGCAGCGGCACGTAAACGCCACCATCATACATCATCGGCGGAACGTCAAAGCGGACGGTCGCCCCGTTCACCACAACCTCAATCGGCGCCGTTCCGGGAACCCCGATGGTGGGCAGAGCGGGAATGCGGGGCGCCGGGGGCGCGGAAAGCCCGGGAGAGGACGCGGCAACCACGCAACCCAGGACCAGCACGAAGCCAGTCACGGCGCGAAGAGGACGCCAGCGTGCGCATCGCTTCCTCGCTCCTGGCGCCTCACCCATCATGGCGGAACAACGCCATCGACTTCGGGCGCACCCCGCGCGCGTCTTCCCCGCTGCTAGCGCATCACCGTTTTCGACCTGGGGACGTCTCACCCCGCTGCCACCAGGAGCCTCCACGTAAGTCAGCACAAAACGCAGCCTCGTCTCAATTCTCGGCCGCGGAAACACGCGCCGCGTGCTTCGGTCCACGATACTTGACCAGCCGAATCAGGGTGGCCTCGGCGTCAGACCGATACTCCATCTCGTCCATCAGGTGTTTCATCAACAGCATGCCCATCCCCCGTTCCGTGGAGGAGTCGAGGGCAAACAGTCCGGGGGCCACACCGGCGTGAACCTGAGAAAGTTCGACCACAACACGGTTGGCATCGATCCGCGTGGAAACGGTCAGAGGACTCACTTCCGACGGATGAAACGTTCCATAGGCCTCGCCAATTGCCGTCTTCAGATCGTCGATCTCCTCGACGTCAAATGAAAGGCCGTTCGCGATACCCGCCATGACCAGGCGCACCACGCGTACGAACTCGGCCCGCGCAGGAACCGTCAGTTCAATCGTCCGGTTTTCCGTATCTACAACCATGCTCCACCTCACTCGAGGCGCGACCGAAACGGTCGCGTCGATCAACGTCCGGGAAAGGAAATTCCGTCATTTCTCCCGACATCGCCGGCTCGGGGTGACGCGGAGCAGGTTTGACCGCTCTCCGTGTAGACCCGACCATCGCCGTAAATTATCCACCGGCGCACAGTTCCGAAACCCCGGCTTGACGCCATGAGACCTCACAGCGCCACAACCAGCGTACCCGTTACGAAAACTGTCAAACGTTCCCGCACTCCATAAGGAAGTAATGCCCGCTCGTCTCAAGACGCTTCAACCGCATCTTGAGATTCATCGGCGCCAGCTTGATCACGTCCACGGTCGTCACGCCATCCTTGAAGGCCACTCCCGGGCGATTGACCTTGTCGGCCACGTTGACCAGGTTGGTCAACGCGTTGCGCAACCACGCGGGCACGGGGAGAAAACCCAGGACCCGTACGTCGTGCACGGCCACGCGCACGAGATTGTTCTCCACGCCAATGAGCAGGGTCATCTCGAACGGCAGTCCTTTGGCCTTGCCACGTACCACCAGGTGGTTTCGATTCCGCTCGTTGAAGACAAGCGCCACCTCGTCAATCGGCGTCCCTCGAAGGAACGGTCCCTTCTGGATCACCCCATTGAGCCAGTCGCGGGAAATGCGCACGGCCAGGTGCTGCACGTCGACGTGGAGCTTGTCCATCAACGAAGGTCGAGGCTCGGCATCCGCTCCACTCGCCCGGGCTTCTCCCTCTGGCGTCGGAACAGATGCGGGTGGTGACGAGCGTTCGCCGCCCTCGACTCGTGGAAGCGAAAAAGCAGGCACGGCGGTGGTCTCGCTCCCCTGATGTGGGGGCAGGGAAGCCCTCGCGTCAGACGATTTCCGGGGCGACAACAACTCCTCTTCCGTCACGCCGCTGACCGCAATCGCGACGTCGTCCACGAGAACGGCATCGACGTCGCCCAGGCGAACCGCCGACTCCGCCACATGGAGGTCAATGCGCAACGAGTCGCCTTCGAAGCCGATTGTGACCGATGCGCCGTCGGCTCCGAACTGATTGGCCACGACAGACAGCAGTGTGCCAAGCGAAAACGCCCTGCTCACGCCACCTGTTTCCCCTGTTCCCCGTTTGCAGATCCGCCCGAACTGCCTTGACTCGCTGACGGTTCCTTCTTCGCGGAACTGTCGGCGGATCCGCTCGCCGCGGGGGCATCTTTGCTCGACGCGGACGCTTCCTTGCCAGACGCGGCGACTTCCTTGCTTCCGGCGGACGGTTCCTCGCTTGCCGTGGCAGACGTCGCTTCAGAATCCTTCGAACGCGAACGTCCGTGGCTCCCGTAGTCGTTGACGTGAAAACCGCTGCCTTTGAAGATGATGCCAACGCTCCGAATCACGCGATGATACGGGCCACCGCATTCGGGACACTCGGTCAGGGGAGCCTCGCTGATGGTCTGCTTGTGTTCGCGAACCTCGCCGCACGCCGGGCACTTGTAGTCATAGAGGGGCATTTCGCCCGACCTCCTCGCCATCTTGTAGTCTTAAGACCGTTCGGAACTGCGCGGGGCGATGCACTGCGCACCACGGGAGCGCACGTCTATAGGACCCTCGAACGGTCGATGAGTAATGCGCCACGATGGGTCAGACGTCCTTCCATCGCGAGTGGCGTCAGGGCGAAGCGTTCCCCGGTGCGTCCGCACGCATCCACACCTCAGACCGTCCCCCCCTCTTCTCCATCAGCACAACCTGTTCAATGCACATGCCCCGGTCGACAGCCTTGCACATGTCGTAGACCGTGAGCGCTGCGACACAGACCGCCGTGAGCGCCTCCATCTCCACGCCGGTGCGCCCGACCATGCGAACCCGTGCCCGAATTCGAAGCGCACTCTCCCCGTCGGCCCAGAGGTCCACAACCGCCTCCGAAAGCGGCAGGCTGTGACACAGCGGAATCAGGCGAGACGTCTCCTTCGCAGCCATGATACCCGCGATACGCGCACACGCAAGCACGTCGCCCTTGGGAACCTCCCCGTTGACGATCCTCGACAGGGTCGCAGGGGCCATCCGGACGCAGCCCTCGGCGATGGCCTCGCGCACGGTTTCCGCCTTCTCGCTCACGTCGACCATGCGCGCGCGTCCCATCGCGTCGAGGTGTGTCAGACCGCCCTCCTCCGTCACGCCGGATCCCCCCCGAAGTGCACACGCCCGGTCCACTCCGAGTCGTAGTACATCAGTCCTTCAAGTTCGGTGCGAAATTCACGCGAACGCAGCGTTCGAAGCATCGAACTCACGGGAAAACCCTGCAGAAAACGACGTGGAATCGCAAGATCGAGCTGCTCCACGATAAAGGGAATGAAGTCGAGTCCAAGCGCCCTTGCCACCGTCGCAATCCCGATGCCGACATCGGCCGCACCACTGGCGATCGTTGCAGCGAGCGACATGTGCGTGTAGGTCTCAGTGGAGTAGCCTTTGATCTGGTGCGGGCCCACGCCCCCTTTGCGAAGCTCGTGGTCGATCAGCACGCGCGTCCCGGACCCATGCTGGCGGTTCACAAACAACACGTCGTCGCGCGTGAGGTCGGCAAGCGTACGAATGCTCTTCGGATTGCCACGCGCAACCACGAAACCCAGCGGGCGGCGAAAAAAGTTGACCAGCACGAGCGGCATCTCATCCACCAGGGGACGCACAAACGGCTCATTGTACCGACCCGACTCGCCGTCGAAGAGGTGAATGGCCGCCGCGTGGCAATGGCCCCGGCGCAGCGCGGTCAGCCCTCCCCGACTGCCGACGTTTGCCGTCTGGAGCGTCACCTCCGGAAACAGACGCGCCATCGCGTTGCGCAGAATGTCGAACGCCACGTCGTAGGTCCCCAGGATCAGCAGGTTGTTTTCAAAACGGGCCGTCGGGTCGAGCAGGCGCACGCGCACGCGATGGCCGTCCGGGATCGATTCCACTTCCGCAGGCACGTGCAGGATTGCGTCCGCGCGAACCAGGGAAGTGGCAATATCGGCTCCCCGCGAGATCGGCACCGCAATTCGCCGCTCCCCGACCTCGGAAAGAAACACCCTCAGAAACTCGTCCGTACCGACGGGGGAGACGATTCCCTGCCCGAGCACGGCCGAAAGCTCGATCTGGCCGTCGGCCACCGCACCGAGAAAGCGATGAATCAACGGACGCACAAACAGATCGAAGGTGATGTAGGCTGACACCACGTTTCCGGGCAGCGCCACGACGGGCACCTGCCCCACCACGCCAAGCGCCACCGAATGCCCCGGCTTGATGTTGGCGCCGTACAGCACGAGTTGACCGTCAGAAGCCATCCAGGCAGCCGGCACCACGGTGCCGTGGGAACGTCCGCTCAAGATCACGACGATGTCGAAACGCGCGCCAAGCGGCATCAGCGCGTTGCGCACCTCCTCGGGTGTCTCGCCCACGATTCCGAGCATTTCAATGGAAGCGCCGGCCTCCTCGCACAGCGGAAGCAGAATGGGCCGCATGGCCTCCACGCGCTCGCCGACACCGGGTTCCGTATCCGAGTCAAGCAGGTTCCGACCCAGCGCCAGCAGTCCGACGCGGGGACGCGCCCGCACCGAGATCCGATGCACCCCACCCCGCAACAGGGCCCCGATGTGCAACGCCCGGATACGGTGACAGGCCGGCACGATGATCTCCGAACTGTGCACGTCCTCCCCGATCGGGTTGACGTTTCGCCAGGGGGCTGACGCGCTCTGCACGCGCATCTCGTCGACGTTGACGAAGCCCACCTCGTGCAGGGGAACCACCGCGTCGGTGCCGTCCGGCAAAGGCGAACCACTATCCACGAAAGATCCTTCGCTCGTAAGGCGAATGCTGACGGGCCGGTCCGGCGTCGCGCCGAACGTCTGTGTCGAACGGACCGCAAGGCCATCGACCGCGGCCATGTAGTAGTGAGGCGATGAGCGCCGGGCCACGACGGGCTCCGCAGTGGTGCGCCCGAGTGAGTGGCTGACATCCACGATCTCGGCCGGCCCCACGCCACCCAACCCTCGAAACTCGAGTTCGTTGTACCAGCGTTCCCTTGCTTCCTCGAGGGGCGCGTCCTCCAGTTCTCGCGGACCCGCAAAACTGCTCATGTCTCCTCCTGACGTGCTCGCCGCTCCTCGAGCACCTCCCGCAAGAGCGTATTCGCCACCGCCGGACTGGCCTTGCCACGCGTCGTGGCCATCACCTGCCCCACCAGGAAGCCGAATGCCTTCTCCTTGCCTCCAAGATAGTCATCGACCACGCCAGGATGACGCTCAACCACCCCTCGCACAACTGGTCGGAGATCGTCGCTCGAGCCTATCTGGCGCCATCCGTGCGCATCCACGATGCTTTTCGGCGAAGCGCCGGAGGCGAACATCTCGTCAAGAACGTCCTTTGCGAGCTTCTTGCTGATGACCCCATCTTCCACGAGGGCCATCATCTCCCTCAACCCTTCCGGACCGAACTTCGCGTTTTCAATCGATTCGTTGTTCGCGTTGAGCAGGCGGCTCACATCTCCCAGGAGCCAGTTCGCGGCCTCCTTGGCAAGCGCGCCGCTTCCTCCCACGACGACGCGCTCGAAAAAGTCGGCAAACGCCCGACTGCGCGTCAGGGCCGTCGCGTCATAGTCGCTCAGCGCGTACGCGGCCGCGATCCGACGGCGACGATCCTGCGCCGGCTCGGGCAAGGACGCACGTATGCGGGCCATCCAGACGTCGTCGACTTCGAGCGGCACGAGGTCCGGTTCGGGAAAGTAGCGATAGTCGTTCGCCTCTTCCTTGCTGCGGAGCGAGTGGGTGACACCGCGGTCTTCGTCCCACGCCCGCGTCTCCTGCACGACGGCGCGGCCGCTCCGCACCACCTCGACCTGGCGCCGCCACTCGTGTTCGATGGCGCGTGCCACCGAGCGAATCGAGTTCATGTTCTTGATTTCGGCGCGCGTTCCGAGCGCGACCGCCCCCCTTGGACGAACCGACACGTTGGCGTCGCAGCGAAGGCTCCCCTCCTCCATCTTGCAGTCGCTGACGCCGGCCCAGCGCAGCCGTTCCCGAAGGCGCGTGAGATAGCACGCAGCCTCGTCCGCGCTCGCCAGGTCGGGCTCGCTGACAATCTCAGCCAGCGGAACGCCCGCGCGGTTGTAGTCCTCCAGGGTGTATTCCGCAGACTCGATGCGCCCGCTCCCCCCCCCGTGCGTGGACTTGCCGGTATCCTCCTCGAGGTGGATGCGCAGGATGCCCACGCGCCGCACGCCGCCGTCGGACGTCTCGACGTCGAGGTGACCGTGCACCGCAAGCGGCCGGTCGTACTGGGAAATCTGGAAGTTGCGCGGCATGTCGGGGTAGAAATAGTTCTTGCGATCAAACTTGGAGTGCCGGGGAATCTCACAATCAAGGATGAGCGCCGCCCGCAACACCTGGTCGACCGCAGCGCGGTTCAGGACGGGCAACGTGCCCGGCAACCCCAGGCAGACCGGACAGACCTGCGTGTTGGGACTTCCCCCGAAGCGGTTGGGACAGCCGCAGAAGAGCTTCGTCCTGGTCAACAGTTCGACGTGGACCTCGAGGCCAATCACGACCTCGAACTCAACTCCCGCCGTGTCTTCCACCCTGGACGCGGCCGTCGCATCCACGCTCGCCTGGTGAAGCGTCATCGCTCCTTCCACCATCCCTCTTCTACCTTCGCACGCACGCGATTCGTGCGGTCGCGACCGTCCGCACGGTTTGGACGTCTCGATGCGCCGTCCGACGAAGGCAGGCGAAACTTCGGAGAGAGGCTCATCGCTTCCTCTCAATGCGCGAAAGCGTCACGCGCCCGGGAAAAGGCACCCGTCGTGTACGCGCGCGGCGTACACGACGGCCCATGCGAGCACGGCGTCCGCCTTCTTCATGTCCGTGATGACCGGATGCATGAGGTGCGGGACACGACGATACGGGCTGAGCTCGACCATCTTCGGGTCGATCATCAGCATCCGCAGCTGGTTCGGCAGGGCCTTGTACAGCAGCGACACGATCATCGAGTTCAGGCCGACCGACTTGCCCGAGCCGGTGGTGCCCGCGACCAGCAGATGCGGCATCGGCGCGAGATCGGCGATGACCGGATCGCCCGCGATATTCTTGCCGAGC
>JAJXVI010000037.1 GCA_021782195.1 bacterium
TTGCATGATCTGTTGCAGGGGGTTCATCGGTTCCGGCCATAGCCTGCAAGAAATCCATCTGCCGCTTTTCACCCAGATGGAAGAAGTAACACCTCTTGTACTCTGCGACTTGCGAGAAAGCGCGATCAAGAATGCACTTCGCAAGTTTGGGATCCGTGAAACCGCTACCCAGTGGCAGGACGTGGTCTCGATGCCCGGACTCGACGCCGTTGTCATCACGCTGCCTCACGACCTCCACGCACTCGTGGCAGAGCGGGCCCTGCGTGCCGGCAAACACGTCCTGTGCGAGAAACCGGTTGGGCTTTCGATTGCCGAGGCTCTCGCGGTCGAGCGGGCGGCCGAAGAGAGCGGGCAGCTCTATGTTGTTGCCCTCCCCTACCGTTTCGATCCGGAGGTTCTGGCGCTACAGCACCTCGTTTCAAGCGGAAGGCTGGGGCGTATCCACCACGCAAGGGCCGGCATGATTCAGAGGGACGCCCGCCCCGGCGGCTGGTTTCTCGAACGCGAGCGAAGTGGCGGAGGCGCGCTGATCCAGTTCGGAAGCCACCTCCTTGACCTGGTCTGCATGCTGATGGATGACCCGCAGATCGAACGCGTGAGTGCGGTAGCCAGCCGGCAGGCAAGTCCGACAATCATGCGCGAAAAACTTGACGTTGAGGACGCGGCCACCGTCATGTTGCGAATGGATAGCGGGCGCTCGGCGGTAGTCGAGACCGCGTGGGCACAAGATACGTCCTGCGACCGCAAGTATCTGGAAGTATTCGGAGAGCGTGGCGGAGCCAGCCTCTGGCCGCTACGTGTCAACACCCACGTTGACGGTCTCGCATCGGAGATTGCACCTCGCATCTCCGCCGGTAACCCCTACCAGGGACTGGTCCGACACTTCGTCGAAGCGATACTGCGTCAGGGCAGGGAACCACGGACGCGCGGCAACATCGAAGACGGCGTTCGCCTGGCCCGGCTGACGGAGCTCATCTACCAGTCGGTGGCCACAGGACGAGAGATCGACGTCCCCTCGACGGCCACCAAGCGCACAGGAGGCTCGCCATGAACTGGCGTTTCTGGTTCTGGATCGCACTGACCACAATTCTGCTCTGCGGGTGCGCTCCACCTGACTGAGTCCACATCTCGCGGTTCGCGGGAACGAGCTGTGCGCAACCTTCCGCGACGGGTGACCGGTTTCAATCGCCGTAATGCGGATTCGGATTGTTTGCGCTCGCAAAAATGATGTCATACTCCACGGTGTACGGTACCGGTACCCCGTGATTGAGGGCTGGAAGCCACATGGTGTGTGACGCGATGTACTGGCCAACGCTGTCGAGGTCACGATCGCCCGTACTGCGCACAATCTGGGCGGTTCCATAGACCGGACCGCCTCCATTGCCCGGCGTGATCGTGACCTGCACGCGCATCATTCCCGTCTTCGTGCCCAGCGCGTGGTCAGGATTCCCCGCACCGGTAAAGACGGGCTGTTGAAGGCTACGAGCGGCCACTGTGGCATAGTCGATGCCCTGGTTTTTGCACAGGTCCTGCCACGAGCGCGACCCGCCGGTGTGATCGCCTCCCGACGGGGGGGGCGCGACACCAAGCGCTGTCCAGTTGTCGTAGAGGGTCGTACTGGTAACACGCTCACCCGGGCTCCCGCCGCCCCCACCGCCCCCACCGCCCCCACCGCTTCCAGACCCTCCCCCGGATCCGCCCTGCCCGTTGCCTGCCGCGCCGCCCTGGGAAGCAGCAGGAGGCGCTGCAGCTTGCGAGGGGACGTTTGAAGGACCCTGCTGAGGAACCGTGACGGGCTGAACCGGGACGTCCTCTACGGACGGGGCGTGTGCCGCCGCAACCACCTGCGGGCGATGGACGACCACGTGATGAGAAGTTGTGACCGGGCGGGCCTGCGGTTGGGTGGGCGCTACGGTGCGATCGGGCACTGAAGCAACCGACGCCCGCGGGGGCGGCGACCCTGCGCGATGCGGGGGCAGGTGTACCAGGCTCACCGGCGTCGACGCGTCAATGGCTGCCTGCTGGCTGAAGAACGAACTGGTGTTGCTCTGGCGCACCAGGACAATGTAGGCGAACAGGGCCACCGCGTGCATCATCAGGGCGAGCGCGAAGGTTGCGTACAGTTCGTCGGACTCGTGCTTGCGGGGAGGAACGGGCACAGCCTCCAGTACAAAGCCACGGCGGCGGCCGTGAGTTTGCCGGACCCACGTAGCCGGGGCATCGGCCTGCGGCTGCACGGAATTCACGGTTCTGGTCTGGCGGGGCATATCTCTCCTCATTGCGCCCAATGATGCGCATGGCTGTGCTTCCAGTGCTGCACCCACGAGGGGCACAGGCATGATTTCAGTCCGCTGGGCGACTCTCCTTCATCGCACGCGAGCAGGCGAGGCTACTTCCCTGCTACAGGCGCGTTGCGCCCACGCGCAAGACGCATCTCGCAGCCACCCACCGAACAACCTTCGCAGAGGCACCACTGTGGTCACCGTGCTGCGGTCACCGTGCTCCGCGTAAGGGTGTGACTTTCATACCGCCAGTCTCCTGTCAGGTGGCGCCGTGTCGTGCCGCTCCGCTTTGTGCAGTGAGCGCGCCAATCATCGGCCAGCACGCATGTTTCGGGCGACGGGTTTTCTGAAGGACGCACTGTCGAGATACTTTGTCTCTCCTGGACTGATCGGGGCGCTCTTGAAACTTTGCGTCTTTCTGTAGAAGGAGTTTTGCAGGGAGTCGTCACGAGGCCTCCGGGCCCTGGAGTCGACACGTCCGCCAAATGCCCCCGCTCCACCTCGGCCTTCAGCTGGAGGCACACCGGGCTCACTTCGTCTGCAAAGTTTCTGACGGTTCCTGGTAGACTCAACGCCTTCAATCTGCGTAAATGCCCATCTCGCCGGCGCGCGATTCAGGATATCCTTGCGCAGCCCCCAGAACTCGGAATCGGCGCACCCTGTCACGCCCTGATCGCAGGGTCCGATGACCTTCGCGCGTTTTCGGCAGTAACCGCCGGGTCTAACCGTCGTCGGTATTCCCCTGAGCTGTTCGGGGCTGCACACCGCTCGTGCGAGTCGGGATTGACGACAGGGTCAGCCGGGATCAGGCGGATAGAGGTTGGGGGGTGCCGAGGCTCCAGTGGCGTCACTGCTGTTTCCTGTCACGCCTTCTGGAGGGAGACGCTCTTGTAGATCCAGGCCCCGGGCCGGACTTGTCCTGCGACGATCGGCTTCCGCTTCCGGGTCCATGGTTCCCTGGCTTCTTGCTTCGACAATCTGGGTCGCAGGTCGGCCTTTCTCTGGAGGTCTGCCATCCGCTTGCAAGCAGAGTCGCTCATCTTGATCTTTACCTTCCGGTCGTACTGGCGTTGGCTGCGTTGTCGTAGTGGCAGGACAGGGCCAGGTCACCGCAAAGCCGTCGAATGAGCCACTACTGCTCCTCAGGAGCCGAGACCGCGAACCGAAACCGCGAGCCGAGGAATGAGCCGTTGAAGGGCGGTCATTACGCCAGTGAAGCTGATTTGCAGCAGTTGAATGTCGTGTGCCTCCGCCGCTTCGACGATGATAGTGCGGACGAAGTTGTACGCGGTAAACATGGCGCACAATTCTTGCTTGACGCCCTTCGGCTACTTGCTCCTCACGCACAGGTGCTCACTTCCGTGGAGACCAGTTGTCGGAGGCACTCTGGAAGCAAGGCATTGTTGACCCGATGGAAGAGGACTCCGCGTCACTTGCTTTGCAAGTCTGGAGGCGGTGGACTACGGGGTTTGTTCTGGATTTGCAAACCTCTGCCGGGAAATGCTGATGGCGTGCGGATGTTTGGAAATCTGGATCAAGCGCAGGTTTGATCGACCTCTCCAAACATCCAGCAATTCCAGGTCTTCCTGCTTCCCAGGTTTGCTAGCGCTTCGTGGGGCGCATGGCAGAGAAGCGTTCCGTTCGGAATGCATTTACCACCTTCAACCGCCGGCGCGAGGCGCTTCGTTTCCGAAACCTGTGGTTGAAATCTCGATGGATGCTCTGGTACAATTCAAGCTTGATGGCTCACGAATCCGTCTCCTGCCCCCCTCCCCGCACATCAGGCTTCTCTTCACGCTCTATTGTCCTGCTCATGGTCTTCATCGCAGCCATGATCTGCATGCATCTCACGTGGATCGCCGAGAATCGGGCACCACCTCGTGAAGACGACAACATGCAGTTGTTCAAGAGCCTGCAGTTCCATCACGCGATCGAGCGCAGCGGGCCACACAGCCTTGAAGAAGTGCTGTGCGGAAGGTCCGTTGATTTCTATCCTCCCCTCGTCTATGCCATCACTGCCATCTTCTACCACTTCTGGGGCACCGCGGAGGCGGTGGGGCGTGCGAGCATGCTGGTCTACCTGGTGCTGCTTACGTTCTCGGTGTACGGTATCGCCCGGCGCCTCTTTGGCGAACCCGCCGGACTGTGCGCCGCTCTCATCGCCAGCGCTGCCCCGACTTTCGACCACTACGCGCACAGCTACTTCACCGACGGGCCGCTTACCGCTGTCGTCGCGTTCAACCTCTACTGCATCCTGTGCGCAAACTGTTTCGAGAGTGCCAGCGGAAGCCTGCTCTGGGGGCTGTCAATCGGGATTGGACTCCTTACAAAGTGGACCTTCGGCGTGTGGGTGCTTGTGCCAAACCTCGTCGCCCTGATCGTCTACCTGCGCCGACACCCCGTGTGCGGACTTGGCACCCTGCTCGGCTCGCTCTTTCTGATTCAGCAACTGCTTGCGTGGCGCGTCCATCGCGTGGACCCCAACGCGCCGGCCCCCGTCTATCAGCCCGGTTGCCTCGCAGTGTATTTCCTCGCGTTGCTCGCGCTTGCCATCCTTGTAAGAATCGTCGAGAAGATTCGCCCCCGTCTCAACCTCAATTTCGCCTGGGGCATGCTGGTTGCGTTTACGCTGTCCCTGCCGTGGTACATCGAAAACTATCTCGAACTGCGCGACGGCACCACCATGATGGGAAACCTGATGGGACGCGACCCCCTCAGCCACAAGATTCTGCTCAATCTCCTCGTGATCCGCTCGATGGTCTACGGCGCCCCGCTCCTTCTGGCCCTTGGACTCGTCCTGGGCCTGACCGCGTCGTCGGCACGCCCCGCGACCGCGTGGATACTCACGGGGGGCCTGCCCGCCTTTGGCTTCATGTCGGTGCTTTTCGTATACGCCGACCGGTATATACTCCCCATCCTCCCGTGGGTCGCATTGCTGGCCGTTGCGTGGTTGCCCCTGCTGAAGCCTCGTCTGCAGTACGTCGTGGCAATCATCTTCGTACCGATCGCCCTCTCGCAGATGGCGCTCTCCCTGCCGCAATTTCGCAAACCCGTGCTTGCCGCGTGCCCGATACGCCTGCAGACCTTTCTTCCAGCCACTCCAGTGCGCCCGGACCACCGAGACTACCACGTGAACGATGTCCTGGATCTGGCCCTTCAAACCACGCACGGGAAGCCCGTCATCTGGGTCATGAACAACCACGACAACAACCTGATCCAGTCCCGCGTATACGAGTACTTTGCGCGGCAACGAAATCTACGGGTTCATATCATGAACTATGACGTCGACCAGCTCGACAACCCGAACGCCCTGGCCAATATCGCCCTGGGAACCCATCTTCTCGTGCTCTGGAACGACGATACGCCGCTCAAGTCGTGGTTGCACATCGCCTGCCAGGACAGTCACTGGCAGATCCGGCTGCTGAAGGTGTTTCCCCTCCCCCTCGGTTTTCGCGCTTCCCTGTATCTGCGACAATCCACACCAGCAAAAAAACACGTCCTTCGCGGCTCCCACGCAACATGAGTCGGAACGTCGCGCGGTGGTTGCTTGTTGTCCTGCTCTCCATCGTCGCCGTGGACGGGTACGCCTTCTGGCACAACACCACTGCATCGCGACTCGTCAATTTCGACATGGGCGTTCACCTGACGCGCAGCATCAGGGTCTACTATGCCTTGCGAGACCAGGCTCCGGGGAGCTCTCTTGACGAGCGACTTCGATGGGCCGGAGCCCTCGGCAACCATCACGACGTAAATCTCGAAGGGAATTACTACCCTCCGCTGGTCTATTTTCTCACAGCGGCTATTTTTTTCGTGACCGGACCGTCCGCACGGGCCGGAATGCTGGTGATGATCCCGTTCGGTGTGCTGCTGGTCCTCGCCTCGTGGGGCCTCGCGCGCACGGCCTGGCAGACAGACGTCGCGTTCGTCTGCGCGGCGATCGCCTTTGCCTCCCCCGAAGCGCTCGACTACACCCACACCTTCATGCTCGACCTCCCACTCGGCGCGCTGGCCGCCGCATCGCTGTGGATGCTTCTCGCAAGCGAGGGCTTCCGCCACCGAAGTGCGTCGCTCTGGCTTGGCCTTGCCCTCGGGTTCGGCTCCCTCGTGAAACCCACGTTCGCGCTCTTCGTGCTGCTTCCGCTTGCCTGGGACTCCCTCTGCGTCATCTTTGCACGCTTTTGCGGTCGCCGGCCTGCTCTATGGTTTGCGTTCACCCTCCTGGCCTGCGCGTTGTACCTGCACTTCCTCGTGGCGTGGGTAGGAATCACGGCGAGGATCTCGGCCCAGACCCACGATCTGGGCAAGCGAACCCTTAACGCCATGCTGGGCGCCGCAACCGTCTGGGCGGCGCTGCGCTCCCTCGGGTTCTTCGCACCGCTCCCCGGCCCCGCCCCATCCACGCCCGAGGACGTTTCGCGGACTTCGCTGGCGCCCCCCGAGGCTGCTACGCGCTGGAACAATGCCGTGGACGCCGGGGGGATCGCACTCGTGCTGGCCGCCTCGTGGTACTTCGTGTGTGCCCCCCTCATCACAGGCGGACTGTTCGAAAACAACCCCGTCGAGCCGTCCGGCTGGAATCAGATCGGACCTGGTCTGGTCTATTACATCTGGAGCATGAAAAATGACCTGCTCCTGTTCCCTTTCTTCCTGCTCGCAATGATCGGATTGCCGCTCGGACTCACCAACCGCACGACCCGGAAGGCAACGCTCTGTTGCCTTCTGGCAATGCTCGGGGTGATTCCCCTGGCCATTCACGGAGGAAGGCTCTCACGCTACATCTTGCCGCTGGTGGCACCGCTTGCCTTTCTTGCAACCGTTCCACTGTCGAAGCTCGGGCCCCGCACTCGACAGGTTTCGACCATCCTCGTGCTGGCCGGCTGCCTGTTCTACGCATGGTCCTGGGCGTGGCCGCTCGACAACCATCCCCGTCGTAACGAGTGGGGGACCGTCACCAACCCCCACTCCTACAGTTTCCTGCCACAACGCGGCTTCCCCGGCTTCGCCTGGCTGCAGGCGCCACCCCTGAAAGGGCGCGACGACGTGGTCCTACCGATTGTTGACGCGGTTGCACGCCTCATCGGCAACCGGTCGGCCTGGTTCCTGGTCGCTCCCGCCCCTGATTGCACGCCACCCGACGTAAACCTGCACCCAGGGTGCTTCGAGATCCTGGCCGAAAGCCATCGCATCCGAGCGCGTTTCACCGCGGCAAACGGCCAGATTGCGTGCGACGGACATCTGACCCCCGACTTCAACGACGCCAGCACCCCCCAGGACGGACTCATCACCATCCTGATGCGCGTTCCTCCGCTGCGCACCGGTCCCTTCCTTCTCCGAAAGATGATGCGCCTGCCGGAAAAGATGTGGAGCGGGGTGTACCTGCGCTCAAAAGTGTCCACCGATCTTCGCGAAACTGCCCCTTGACGTCCCGTCTTTCGGGTTCTATGCTCCAGGCAGGCCCTTCAACGCTTCTGGAGGTCTCTCATGCAGGCGCCACCCGTTCAACAGGCGATTCTGGACCGATACCGCCTCCTTCGCCTCATCTCGAGCTCGATGGGAAACGTGTACGAGGCGCTTGACCTGCGAAACGATCAGCGCGTCATTGTAAAGCAGGCCGACAGCGCATCCCCCGAAAATCTCGCCCACCTCGTCGCAGAACGAGAAGCCCTGATCAGACTGAGCCACCCCGGTGTGGTTCGCGCGCTCGACTTCTTTACAACCGACACCTCGGCGTATCTGGTCGTCGAACGCATCGACGGTCCCTCCCTGCTCGACGTTCTGCACGGGCGCACCGCTCACGGAGACGACCCCGTCAGACGACACGCACAACTCGACGAGCGCACGCTTTGCGACTGGGGACTGCAACTCGCCGACATCCTGGCCGACCTCCACGAGCAGTCACCTCCGATCATCCACCGTGACATCAAGCCTCAGCACGCACTCCTCGACCACGAAGGGCGCATTCACCTCATCGACTTCGGGATTGCGCGCATCAAGAAAGGACATACGCAGGATACGGTTCATCTGGGCACTCCAGGATACGCGGCACCGGAACAGTACGGCATCCTCAGCCTCGAAAGCGACGAGCGAACCGACATCTACGGACTCGGCGCCACGCTCTATCACCTGGCCACCGGGCATCTCCCCTCACAACCCACGGATACGGTTGCCGGGACGAACGCCGCGAAGACCGACGTTCGCACCTTCAACCCCGACCTGAGCCCCGCGTTTGCCGCCGTTGTCGACCGTGCGCTCTCTCTGGACCCTGCAAAGCGCTATCCAGACGCGCGCGCACTGGCCCGGGACCTCGCACGTGTCTGCGGCACACCCCCCAGGCACCAGACGTGCGGGAGCGAGATGAACAACGAAGCGTTCCGTCCCCTGCACCCCGCGTGGATCGTCGCGAGCGGCGCACTGGTCGGCGTCGCAGGATTCGCCCTCACCCATCTTGTCAGTACCGGACAGGTCCTCCCCACCACCGCCGGCAAGGGCCTCCTGGCCGCCTTCGTGGCTGGACTGACGCTCTCTCGAATGTCGCGTCACGCAGCGGCGCGCCACGAGGAGGCAGGTCGCCGAGTGCCGTCCCCGAAAACGGCGCGCGCGCTCGCACGCGCAGGCAATGCCCTCCTGGCCCTCACCTGCGCCAGCCTGCCCGCGATTTTGAACCTCCAGGCCACTGCCACCGCGACCGCGTACTTTCGACGACTCGCACTCGACCTCTCTCCGGCCCTGGTCACTCCGACCTGGCTCGGATGGGCACTCCTCGGCGCCTGGGGCGCACTCCTGAGCCTCGCGCTGCGTGACCTCCTCACAAATCCGCGCCGTGCCCTGCTCACCACGGGCCTTGTCATCACCGCACTCGCCCTTCCCCTCTCCATCAGCGCCCATCACGACGTCAACGCGGATCAAGCGCTCTCTCGCGTGCCGTTTCCCGCACGCCGCCTCTGGGAATGTACCGTCCCCGACTTCGAACGCATCCGTCTGAGCTGGCGGGGCGGCGGCGGAAGCCACGCGAACACGCTTCTCGTACGAACCCGAGACCGACGCCTCCTGGGGATCTCAACCCTCGACGGTCACACGCGCTGGACGCAGCCCGTGCAGGACCGCTCACAGGTCGGTGAAATGCCCGGCCATCTTCTGTTCGCCCAGGGCGACGTCGTACGCGCGCGAAATCTTCGCACCGGTCGGTGGGACTGGTCTGTGCGAATGCAGGCCCCGATTCTCGCCATGCGCTGGGTTGCCGGCGAACTCGTCGGCACCGTAAAAGGGCCGAACGATGCCCCCTCCTGGACCGCAATCGCCCCGAACGGGCGCGTTCTCTGGAGTCGGAAGGCGTCCGGCGACATCCGCGGCACGTGGAACGATCAGTTGATCGTCGTGACGGATCCCCCGGGCCGCATCTCGCTCTACCACGCCTGCGATGGAACGCGCACCTGGAGCCGAGATACCGGCGCTGAAAACGGGGTCCATCTGGTCTGTGAGGGGTCGAAAACCCTGGTGTGGGCGACACGACGAAGCGTCACCGGCATCAACCTGGAAAGCGGTCAGGTGCTGTGGACGATTCGGGGACCCGCACCGGCCACTGACCACGAGGGCGGCCCACCGTGGACCCACGACGTCCATCTCTCTCCAACGGAAGAAGTGATCGCGGCCGGTCACGAAATGATGGCGTTCGGGCCCTCCAGCGGCCGTGTCATGTGGAGAACCGACCTGGGCCTCGAGCAGTGTGACGGGCTGGACGTGGCTTCTGACACGCTCTGCGTGGCCACCACGAGCGGACGTCTGCTCGGCTTCAACGCCACGAACGGACTCCTCGCCTGGGAACACTGGCGCCCCTCCACACCACCCCCCCCCCCCCCCCCTCCCACTTCCCCCCGGCTGTTTCCGACAAATTGCTTTTTCGTTT